>JAIIAN010000329.1 GCA_022717655.1 Bacillota bacterium
CTGTAGGAATGTTAATTGCATTTGACTGGCGGTTATTTCTCTTATGTGCCGTTGTATTTTTTACCGTATTTTTCTTAAGTCATTTTGTTTCTCTGGCATCATTGCTGGCGTATTTCTTTTTTGTCGTTGGAGTGATTGCTTCTGGACAGATGGGACGCTATGATGTATCTGCACCAGTGCTTCATGAAATGTATATTGTGGCATTTCTTCTAATGCTTCTGGCATTTTGGAGACATCGTGCGAATATTAAACGACTGGCAACCGGAACTGAGAACAAGATTGAATTTGGCAGAAAATAGGAGGTATTTGGGTATGGCAAAAGTGAGTGTAATTGGGGCGGGAAGCTGGGGAACCGCACTTGCAATGTTATTATGTAACAATGGGCATGATACAATGCTTTGGTCACACAGAGAAGAACAGGCAGAGGAATTAAGAACAACAAGAGAAAATAAAGCAAAACTGCCAGGGGTGAAGATTCCAGATGAAATCTATGTGACTTCTGATTTATCCGAAGCTTTAATTGATAAAGATGTGATTGTAATGGCAGTGCCGTCTGTCGCAGTGAGAACAACAGCAAAAAAAATGTCCTCCCATATTCGATATGGACAGGTCATTGTCAATGTGGCAAAGGGCATTGAAGAGGGAAGTCTGATGACGCTGACTGATATGATAGAGGAAGAAATTCCAAATTGTCAGGCATGTGTGCTTTCCGGACCGAGCCATGCAGAAGAGGTAAGCCGTGGTCTTCCGACAACCTGTGTAGTCGGGGCAAAGACAAGAGCACTTGCGGAATATCTGCAGAATATTTTTATGAGTTCCGTATTTCGGGTTTATATCAGTCCGGATATCTTAGGAATTGAACTTGGAGCTGCCTTAAAAAATGTGATTGCACTGGCAGCAGGGACTGCAGATGGATTAGGATATGGAGACAATACAAAGGCAGCTTTGATTACCCGTGGAATTACTGAGATGGAACGTCTTGGTGTGGCAATGGGCGCAAAAGCAGAAACCTTTTATGGTTTATCGGGTATTGGCGATCTGATTGTTACCTGTGCAAGTGTTCACAGCCGTAACCGAAAAGCCGGTTTCTTAATGGGTCAGGGAAGAACCATGGAAGAAGCCATGAAAGAAGTAAACATGGTTGTAGAAGGTGTTTACTCAGCAAAAGCAGGGATGGAGCTTGCAAAGAAATATCACGTGGAAATGCCGATTATCGAACAGGTCAATGAAGTGCTGTTTGAAGGAAAAACACCGGCGGATGCAGTAAAAGAGTTGATGGTGCGTGATAAAAAAATAGAAAACTGGGATTTTGAATGGTAAGTTACTATTTTACAAAGGAGGTGCGAAATGGCACTTCCTTTTTTCTTTATTAGAGAAGAACGCTTGCAGTGTTCTGTAAAAAATTACTGCGATAAAAGAAGGGTTGGGCTTCTTTCTTAAGAAACATTAAGGGGCTTTTAGAAAAATTTTCGATTTGTGCAAATAAATTGTAAAAAAGAACTGGTATGATAAAGAAGTAAGAAAAATGAGAACTGCTCTCAAAATCTTTCTACATATATTATGAAACAGGAAAGGAAGCCTATATGGAAAAGACGCTGATACAGTTAAAGGATATTTGTAAAGTTTATAATCCTGGAGAAAATGAAGTACGGGCACTAGACCATATCAATCTTGAAATTATGGAAGGGGAACTGGTAGCAATTATTGGTCAGTCGGGTTCAGGAAAATCTACGCTGATGAATATGCTGGGATGTCTGGATGTGCCGACAAGTGGTTCTTATTACCTTCATGGACAGGATGTCTCTCATTTAAAAGATAATGAACTTTCCGCAATCCGCAATAAAGAAATTGGTTTTATTTTTCAGGGATTTAATTTGATTGCAAATTTAAATGCAGTTGAAAATGTGGAACTTCCATTAATTTATCGTGGAATTGGAAAACAGGAGAGAAGAAAACTGGCAAAGGAAGCACTCGAAATGGTAGGTCTTGGGCACAGAATGGACCATAAACCATCGGAGATGTCCGGAGGACAACAGCAGAGAGTTGCAATTGCAAGAGCAATCGCAGCAAAACCGCCGGTGATTTTGGCGGATGAGCCGACAGGAAATCTGGATTCTGCTTCAAGTAAAGAAATTCTTCAGATTTTAAAAGACCTTCACAGCGGAGGTAGAACCGTAATTTTAATTACACATGATGATGGAATTGCCGAACAGGCATATCGAATTATTCGTATTTTGGATGGAAAAATAGAATCAGACCGAAAAAATGACAAAATGATGTAAGTGTCAAAAGTATAAATTGCGACTGTGCTTGCACAAAAAGCAATTTATACTTAGTTGACACGCCGAACAACGAAAACGCAATAAAATGGTGTGAATACGCCATTTTATGGGAGTTTGAGGTGTTCGAGGATTGCGAGAATTGCACAGCAATGGAGCAATCCGGTTACATCAGTGAGTGACAAAATTTACTTTTGACACTCACATCATAAAA
>JAIIAN010000330.1 GCA_022717655.1 Bacillota bacterium
CAACACCTACACCGCCACCCCTGTGCTGACCGCATGGATGAGCGACAACGCACAGGCAAGCGTTACCACTCGTCTGGATGGCACCAATGCCGTCTATACCCTCAAGGCCAACAACTATGAGGCTACACTCACCGTGGAAGGTGTGCATATCTATCAGGCCAGCACCAACGACAAAACCATACAACTGAAATATACCAGCGATGGCAAGCAGGGCGAAGGCAATTGGAGCAACGGACTCTATTCGCTCCTCTCGTCCAAGCTTGACGGATGGAACAATAGCTCGTTTAAGTTCAACGCCACAGAATACACGGTTAAGGTGCCTTCCAACATCAAGGTAAAGCAAATCACCTTTAAGGACCTTAGCAACAATTATGATGGTGCAGCTTCCGTCGCTTCGGTTACATCAGAAGGAGCCACGGCCATCTATCTGCCCACCAAACGCGAGGCCATCAAGGGACAACAGTATGACCTATGTGTCAACATCGAGGGGCATGTCACCGGCAAGGACATCGTGTTCAACCTGGTCAAGGCTGGTCAGCCCACGGCCTGGATTGAACTCACCGTGGAGGAGACTTCGGAAGGCAATCCTACCGCCGTTTCCACCAAGACGACCGTGGTCAACAACCATGCCGTCATCACCGTCAACTTCGACCGCAAGGTGAAGGATGCCACAGCCACTTGCAACGACAAGAACATCACTGCCGAGGGTGGCAAGACCGCCTTGCAGTTTGCCATCTGGGACTTGGACTACAACCACGACTACACCTTTACCATCCCTGCAGCCAACATCACCGACAATTATGGCAACACGGCCAAGGCTGATGTAGAGGTTAAGTTTACCACAGCCTCTGCCCCTGTAGTAGAGCAAGCCACTTACGACTATGTGGTAAGCAACGCCGACGAACTGGACGCAGCCATCGCTGCCCTCAAGGAGAGCAACAACACGGCCGACGCTCCTCGCAAGACCATTTTCTTGAAAAATGGCACCTATACGTACGGCACGCTCACAGGCTCTTACCAGCACAACGTATCGCTGAAGATAGACAACCGGCACAGCATCTACAATGTATCGCTCATCGGCGAGAGCAAGGACGGTGTACTCATCGAGGGTACTACCGACGGCATCACCTCCTCGACCCTCGACCTGGGCGACGGAACCGGTAACTATCTGCAAGACCTCACCATTCGCAACAACTACGACTTCCGTGCCGAGACCCTCAAGGGTGTAAGCGTGGCCGTAACAGGCGGCAACAAGACTGTGCTGAAGAATGTGGCCATGCAAGCGAGCCAAGACACATACGTAACAGGCAAGCGCACCTATCTGGAGGATTGCGATATCTATGGCACCACTGACTTCATCTGTGGTGGTGGCGACATCTACTTCGGGCACTGCAACCTGATATTGGGCAATAAGACTGGCAACGTCATCTCGGCACCCAACACCAATGCCGACACCCACTGGGGCTATGTGTTCCAACACTGCACGGTGAAGGCAGACAAGGGCGCAGACCTTGTGACCGACGGCAACTGGAACTTAGGTCGTCCTTGGCAGAACGAGCCTCGCACCTACTATCTGTACACCACCTTGGAAGTGCTCCCCGATGCCAAGGGATGGGCTAAGATGGGCAACCTAACTACCCACTTCTACGAGTATAAGTCGTACGATAAGAATGGCAACCTCATCGACCTCTCCACCCGCGAGAATTCACCTTCGTCCACCAATCACTACACACCTGTGCTTACCGACGAGGAGGCTGCCCAGTTCACCCTTCGCAACGTGTTGGGCGGAAGCGACTCTTGGGAGGTCATCGACGAGACCCAGCAGTGCGCCGCTCCTGCACACGTAACACAGAAAGGCTCTACCCTCTCTTGGGATGCCGTGGAAGGTGCACGTTGCTACGTCATCTTCAAGGATGGCGCTTACGTGGACAACACCACTGCCACATCTTACTACTTCGAGACACCAGGAAGCTATAGCGTGTGCGCCGCCAACCAGAACGGAGGCTTGGGGGCCAAGGCTTATCCACATAACATTACGACCAATGCCGCAGGATGGGCTTCGTTCTGCACCAATGAGAACACGGTCCTCGAAGGTGATGCACAAGCATATATATGCACCGAGGTTGGAACCACTACGGTTACATTGGAGAAAATAACCAACATTCCAGCAGGACAAGGCGTGTTTGTTAAAGGTATCCCTAACACCACATACCAAGCCCATTCGACAGCCACTGCCGATGAGATAGTTACCAATTGGATTAAGGGTTGCCTAACCGATACCCAACTCAGTGGCACAGAAGGAGCTTACATCATAGGTACACAAAACGGAAAGGCTGGTTTCTTCTTAGTCAACTCTGCCATCACCATTCCTGCCGGCAAGGCTTACCTACAACCCATCACCCAAGACAATGCCAAGGAGCTTAGCATCGTCATCCAGGGTTCAACCACAGGTATTGAAATTATTGAGCAAGAGGCTTCGGCCGATA
>JAIIAN010000331.1 GCA_022717655.1 Bacillota bacterium
ATATTCATTTCTGACTTCTGCAAATTTTCCTGCATCTACCATAGAGGCAAAATTCGGGTCTAACGGCATTTTTGCCATAACCGGAATGTTTAATTCTGCTCCAACTTCATCTGCTTTGCTCTCTCCAAACACATAGATTGGCTTTCCGCAGTCTGGACATTTCACAAAGCTGTAGTTTTCTACCAGACCAACAACCGGAATCTTCATCATTTCGGCCATATTGTAGGCTTTCTTTACAATCATCTGTACCAAATCCTGCGGAGAAGATACGATTACAATTCCGTCAATTGGAAGAGACTGGAATACAGTCAGCGGAACATCTCCTGTTCCTGGCGGCATATCTACAAATAAGTAATCCAGTTCGCCCCAGATAACATCGGTCCAGAACTGTTTTACCATATTTGCAATAACCGGACCTCTCCAGATAACCGGTGAATCTTCCTGTGGAAGCAGTAAATTAATGGACATGATTTTAATATCGTTTTCTGTAAGCATCGGGTAAATGCCATTATCATCTGCCACTGCTGCTCCTTTTAAGCCATACATTCTCGGAATGGACGGGCCTGTAATATCCGCATCTAAAATACCAACACGGTATCCTCTTGCTGCCATTTCATTTGCCAGAGACGCCGTTACAAAAGATTTTCCAACTCCACCCTTTCCACTGACTACTCCAACTACTTTTTTAATTGCAGAGTATGCATTTAATTCCTCTTTTGGGATGGTATTTTTCTTTGCACTGCTGCATCCCTCGCAGTTTTTCTTGTCACAGCTTGAACTGCTGCACTGTTTGTTTTCGCTCATAATGCTTTCCTTCCTTTATTGTTCTGTTACTTAATGAACCGGTCAATTGCTTTATTTAATTCATCCAAAGCTTCTTTATCTCCACTTTCCACTGCATCCACAATACAATGTTCAATATGGTCTTGAAGAATGACCTTTCCGGTGTTGTTGATTGCTGCCTTCACCGCCGAAAGCTGAATCAATACTTCCGAACAGTCTCTTCCTTCTTCCACCATACGGCGAATCGACTCTAAATGTCCGATTGCACGCGAAAGCCGGTTTAGCACCGCCTTTGTATGCGTATGACTGTGGGTGTGGGAATGTGTTACCACCGTTCCATCCTCTAATGTGTGAGTATGGGTATGGCTGTGAACCTGTTTTTTTTCTTCCATAATATAGTTATACTCCTCTCACCACTTTTCTAATTATATCAAACTCCCATAAAAAAACAACACTTTAGAATTTGCTAGTACAGCGTATGAAAAATAATTTATCAAATGATGTACTAATACTGTATTAGATTTCAGAAATCGTATAGCGCTGATGAATCATGGCAGTCATCACATCAATCACCAAAGTCCCGTCCTCTTTTTCCACTTTTTCTAATCGAAGTTCTTTCTCATTCTTGAATTTTTTTCTAACCCATTCTTCCGGTGACTCTTCGATTTCAATCTCTTCGATAAACTGGTCCCTTGTTTTGTTTCCCGGACATTGATTAAAAATTTCATGGATGACTTCATACTCTTTCATATCAACAAACCTCCCAAATTTCTACACAATAATATTTTTATTATAGCATGATTTCGCTTTTTTTCTTCTGTTTTACACAAATTTTATTATTTTTTTCAGAACATTCACAAAAACAATTTGCCAAAGCAAATAAAATAGCGTATTATGTTGTATAAGATTTAAGGAGGATTTAATCATGCAGTTACTAGAAGAACGTATTCGTAAAGACGGTATTGTAAAACCTGGAAATATTCTTAAAGTAGATAGTTTCCTGAATCATCAGATGGACATTCCATTTATCAATGAATTAGGAAAAGAATTTAAACGTAGATTTGCAGATGCACCTATCACAAAAATACTTACCATCGAGGCTTCCGGTATTGGAATCGCCTGTCTTGTTGCACAACATTTCGATGTTCCGGTTGTTTTTGCCAAAAAAGCACAGAGCTTAAACTTAGATGGAGAAATGTACTGCACAAAAGTACAGTCTTTCACTCATAAAAGAGTATACGATGTCATTCTTTCAAAAAAATTCTTAAGCGCAGATGACCATGTCTTAATCATCGACGACTTCCTTGCAAATGGCTGTGCATTACAGGGATTGATGGAAATCGTAAAAGAATCTGGAGCAGTTTTAGAAGGTGCTGGTATCGTAATCGAAAAAGGCTTCCAAAATGGCGGTGATTCTCTTCGCAAGCAGGGTATCCGTGTAGAATCCCTTGCAATTGTCGATTCCATGACTGACGATTCTGTTTCTTTTAGAAAAGATGAATGGGATAATAAATAAAATAAATCCGCATTTTGAACGCAGATAAGCATCCCCCTCACCCGCCGCTTCAAGTGCGCAGAGCACTAAGCGGCGGGTGAGGGGGATGCTTCTGTCAGTGGGAGTTGAAAGCTCCCACTGACAGATCGCAAAGCGACTGCGTTCATGAGC
>JAIIAN010000066.1 GCA_022717655.1 Bacillota bacterium
TCCTTAAATATAGCTTTATCTTATTTCCTGGAGGATTTTTTCTTATGATAAAATTAATTGCAACTGATATCGATGGAACTTTAGTAAAAGACGGAACTCTCATGATTAATCCGGAATACATGACTGTGATTGAACAGCTAACCCAGAAAGGAATTTTGTTTGTTGTCTGCTCCGGTCGTCAGTTTTCAAGTGAAAAGAAACTCTTTGCCCCAATCAAAGACAAACTATTATATATTTCAGATGGCGGAACCGTCGTCCGCACCCCAAATGAAATCTTAAAAACTTATCCAATGTCCGATGAACTTTGGAAAAATATGTATCAGATGGTTAAAGAAAAACTTCCATCCTGTGATTGTTTTGCCGCCACACCGGATTACTGTTTTGCAGAAGATGGAGGCAGTCAGATGTTCCACTGGTTAAGGGATTCTTATGGGTTTGAAATGAAAGAAATCGAAGACTTATCTAAATTAGAATCGAAGGATATCATTAAATTTACCATTTATCATCCAACTGCCTGTGAAGAAATGTGTACTCCTCTTTTCATTCCTTCCTGGAAGGAAAAAGCTCAGCTTGCAGTTGCCGGAAAAGAATGGGTGGACTGCAATGCGCTTGGAGTAAGCAAATGGACTGCTATCTCCTTTTTAATGGAAAAATATCAGCTGAATGCCGATGAAATCTGCTGCTTTGGTGATAATCTTAACGACATCGAAATGTTAAAAAATGCCGGAACCAGCTATGCTGTTTCCAATGCACGCCCGGAAGTAATTAAAGCGGCGAAATCAACCTGTGCACCTTACTGGAAAAGTGGAGTGTTAGAAGTGTTAAAATCATTTTTGTAAATATTATTGAAAACTTTATACTAACATGTTATACTCTATATAAACAGAAAGCACCCACTCCAAAGTGGATGCTTCAGGTTTAGTTCTAGATGTCTTTACAGACAATGCCTATCCTGTGTGCCGACAGGATAGGCATTTTTATTTTCGCTTATTTCTCTTATCGAGAAAGGCAAGCAACGCTACTATTAAGCTTCCAAACGATACTAACAATGTTAATATCGCTAAAAAAATTGAAATAATTTCATAAGCAGTCATTAGCGCCACCTCCCTTCCTATGTATTCTGGATAACCAGTACAAAAGCCGGGAGATTTCCACCCTGTCATGGGTACTTTCCTTCCTGAAATTGTATCATATAAACACTATTTATACAATTATTTTGTTAAATAATAATCCCTTCCAAATGGTCACATTCATGCTGAATAATCTGCGCTGTCCATCCAGAATATTTCTGTCTCTGTCTCTTAAAATTCATATCCTCATACTCAACTTCAATATCCTGATATCTGGTACATTTTCGTACCCCTTCAAGGGACAGACAGCCTTCTTCGGTTTCATATTTTCCAGATTTTTTCACGATTTTCGGATTAAGCATTGCCACATTTAAAAATCCCATATTCACTGCAATAATGCACTTCTTTACCCCAATCATATTTGCTGCCATACCAACACAGCCATCTTCATGGGCTTTTAATGTATCCAGCAAATCCACTGCAGTCTGAATGTCTTCTTTCATTGCCGGCTCTGATTTTTGATTTAAGAAAAAGACATCTCTCATAATTGGTTTTACCATTGTTTTTCTCTCCTGTTTTTACAACACATAATAATGCGGAATAATATCTTCATAATGTCCATCCGGCATCCGAAATCCACCTGGAATCACACCCAGTTTGGTAAATCCGATTCTCTCATAAAGATGCAGGGCATGGACATTAGAAGCCACAACCGCATTAAATTGAAGAACACGGAATCCTTTTTCTTTTGCCATTTTAATACAGTCCAATACTAACTTTTCTCCGATATGTGCTCCACGGATATTTTTTCTGACTGCATAACTTGCATTGCAGATATGACCACACCGACCGACATTATTTGGATGCAGAATATAAAGTCCGACTATCTCTCCTGTCTCTCCATTTTCTGCCACACCGGTATAAGTCTGTTCTTTAAAAAACGCATCTCCGCTTTCCTTAGTCAGATTTTCTTCCTGTGGAAATGCCACTCCATCTTCCACTACCTGATTCCAGATTTTAACTGCCTCTTCTACATCTTCCTTTGTATACTCTCTGACTCTTATTCTCATAAATCAGTATGCCTCTCTTTTCTGTCAAATCTCCAAAAGATTTTTAATTGCTTCCATATAAATCAGCACCGCTTCTTCCATACCTGAAACCAGCATATACTCATCTGCACTGTGAATCCGATAATCAATTCCCAGTTTTTCCGGTCCAAATGCAATAATATTTTTAAGAGATTTTGCATAAGTTCCGCCACCAATTACCATCGGCTCATTTTCGGTATCACCTGTCACATCCACATACGCTTTATAGAGCGCATTGACAAGCGGAGATTCCCTTGGGAAAAACAACGGGTCTCCGATTTCAAGAATTTCAATCCGTCCGTTTTCATCTTCAAGTTTTTCTTCGCACATCTTACGCACATTCTCTGCTTTTAAGGTCACCGGAACTCGAATATCAATGGTACAGGAAATGACACCATTTTCTGTTTTGACAATTCCATTACATAACGTTAAATCACCGTATTCATCCTCGAATTTTAATCCGATTCCAGCTCCATCACAGGAAGTACCAATATGAGTGTTATAAAATTTCACAAAATCATCTTCAAATCCTGCTTTTTCAAGACTCTCAAAGGTTACTCCTGCTGCGTTCACTCCGAGTGTCGGTGTGCTTGCATGCGCCGGAACTCCTTTTGCATAAATACGGATTGTTCCATTTTCTTCTGTCACTTTATATTCCTGAAGTTTTGTCTTTGCTAAAATTTCTTCTAATTTTTCTTTTAATCCCGCTTCTGCCAAAATCACAGTTGTACACGCATCGCAGACTGCATTTGAAACAAATCCGCCATTCATAGAAATAATCTTTGTATTTTTTGAATATGCCATCAGGGACATATGACCTTTTTCACCATGAATACATGGGAAATTTGCATCCGGTGTAAATCCACAGGATAACTCTTCTTCGACTTCATTATAATGTTCCATGCATTTTGAACCGGTCTCTTCGTTACATCCCATGATAAGACGCACTCTCTTATTTAGCTTCACACCCGAATCACGCAGAAGTTTCATCGCATAAAGAGCCTCAATAACCGGGCCTTTATCATCTGTCGTTCCACGTCCATAGATATAATCGCCCTCTCTTGTAAGCTTAAATGGGTCATAAGTCCAGTCTCCGCCGACCGGCACAATATCAAGATGTCCGGCAATTCCGACAATCTCTTCTCCCTCTCCCATTTCAGCATAACCACAATAATTATCTAAGTTTACGGTCTTAAATCCAAGTTCTTCTGCAATTTTCAGCCCTTCTTTCAGTGCCTCTGCCGGTCCTTCCCCAAACGGTTTTTCCTCTCCCGGCATTCCAAGCTGGGAATCAATCGCAACCAGTCTGCCAATATTTGTTATCATTTCATCTGATAAATCATGAATCTGTTCTTTGATACTCATAATAATCCTCCAGTTTTTATTCTATTTTATTTTTACTCCGGAATCGTATATTCGTTTCGGATATAAATTTCTGTATAAATTAATTCTTTTTCCGGTTCTTCTGCATGAAACAACAGACGGAACAAAATCATAACCGGTTCATACCCCTGAATCGAGGCATCTTGTCCAATCAAAAAATGAATATAACCTTCTCTCATGAGCCTGTAGTTTTCCCCCATAAAATCATTGGCTATCATTTTTATCTTTCCTGCCATGCCTTTCCTTTTTAATGCCATACACACACCCAATTCTCCATGGGAGGTCATATAAATTGCTTTCAAATCCGGATTTTCTTCTAATATCTTCTCTGTAACTTTCTCTGCTTTTTCATTTTCTTCAAAACAATATTCCGGTCCGACCAGTTCCACATTTGGATATTTTTCTTTCATCAGTGCTGTAAATCCATCTACACGTTCTCGAAGCGAAGGATTCGTCTGATATCCGGAAATAATGGCAACTTTTCCCGTTCCATTGACCAATTCTCCCATCAGTCCTCCTGCTGCCTTTCCGCACTGAATACCATTCTGCCCGACAAAGCAAAGTCTGCCGGTATCTGCCACATCTGAGTTAAACGTCACTACCGGAATCTGATATACTTTCGTAAATTCACGGATTTTCTCTTTGATTGCTTCTTCATCTGACGGAACCATTGCAATCGCACTGACTCCGTCCTTTCGCATTTCTTCCATTGCAGAAATGGTATCTGAAGCACTGATATGTGGAATCTTGCAGACAATTACCGTTCCTCCGAAATTATCAATTTCTTCTTTTGCTTTTTTTACTCCCTCTAATACATCGTTCATAAACGGTGTCTCACATGCCTGAACAATGACTCCGATTTTAATGTTATTTTTACTCATCGAAAGCGCACGTCCAATCTGATTTGGGCGATAACCCATTTCCTCTGCAATTTTCTGAATCCGCTCTGCCACCTCCGGACGAATCCGCCCTCTGTTATTTAGTGCACGGTCAACCGTTCCTCTTGATACCCCTGCTGCCTCCGCAATCTGTCTAATTGTTACACCCATTTCTTCTTTTCCTCATTTCTTTCCCCGCGTTCTGGGGCACGCAAAATTTTTTCTAATTGTACCACATCCACATCTTCTTGGCAATTGCAGGAACACATTCTATCTGATATGAATCACTTGAACATAACACTTCACCAATTGAAATGATTCATACTGGTTCTATCAAGTTTATATGATAGTTTTTAATATCTCTAAACTGGACTGGTTATTTTTTAGAAAACTGGCTATTTTAAGCAAGCCTGTTTTTCGTTATGATACTTAAAACTCAAGATAAGATTGATAGTATGTACTCACAAGAATCAAGCGAACTTCTTTGATTTAGTTCAATACAAAAAAGTTCAAAAGTACATACAGAGGGAAAGAGAGGGAAAATCTAATGAGTGAAAAAAGCAGTACAGCCGTGCCGGTTGCTGAAAAACAGTCAGCCAGCTCACACATCGAAAAACAAACAACCAGTTCACAGATTCGTTTTATTACAATTACAGCAATGTTTATCGCTTTAACCTATGTATTTACCGCATTTGTAAACATCAAACTTCCAATCGCCGCAAATGGTGGTCTGATTCATCTTGGAAATGTTCCGCTTTTCATCGGCGCAATTCTATTTGGTAAGAAAACCGGTGCAATCGCAGGCGGTGTCGGAATGGGATTATTTGATTTACTGTCCGGATGGACTGCATGGGCTCCATTTACTCTCGTGATTGTAGGTTTGATGGGCTTTACAGTCGGTGCAATTACCGAAAAAAGAAAAGGCTTTGGATGGAATGTCCTTGCAATTGCGACTGCCTGTGTGATTAAAGTCGTAGGTTACTATATTGCTGAAGGCTTTATCTATGGAAACTGGGTAGCTCCTGTTTCTTCTATTCCAGGAAATTTAGTTCAGATTGGCGTTGCAGCCGTTATCGTTTTACTGGTTATCGGACGTCTCCAGAAACTTGTAAAATAATACAATGATGTAACTGTCAAAAGTATAAAATGACTGCCTTTTGGCGGTCATTTTTGGTATACTAAAGTAAATGCAAAAAAAGTGCTCTTGAAATCTTTCTCCAGGTGGCATAAAGATTTCAAAAGTACATCAATCAAAAAGGAGATAAAAACATGTATAAAATGATGACCCCAGGCCCGACTCAGGTACGGGAAAATGTACGCATGGCAAGAAGTCTGGAATTTCAGAATCCGGATTTGGATGCCGATTTCTGTGAATACTACAAAGAGACCTGCCTTTTGGCAAGTGAACTCTTACACACGAAAAACGAGACCTTAATTCTCGACGGAGAGGGAATCCTCGGTCTTGAAGCTGCCTGTGCTTCTATCACAGAACCAGGTGACCGTGTCCTTGTCATTGATAATGGACTTTACGGTGAATCTTTTAAAGATTTCGTAACCATGTATGGGGGCATTCCAACTCTCTATACCGTAGATTATGACAAGCCGGTTGACCCTGAAAAACTCGCCGAATACTTAAAAGAACAGCATGATTTTAAATATGCCACAGTCGTGCACTGTGATACACCAAGCGGTATGTTAAACGATATTTCTAAAATCTGCCCATTATTAAAATCCTACGGAATCCTCACAGTTGTCGATTCCGTATCTGCAATGTTCGGAGAAGAAGTAAGGGCCGATGATTACCGGATTGACATTTTATGTGGCGGTTCTCAGAAAGCAATTTCTGCACCTCCGGGACTGACTATTGTTACCATCAGCCAAGATGCAAAAGATGCCATGAATCAGCGTAAGACACCAATTGCTTCTTTCTATGCAAACTTAAAAGTATTTGAACATTACTATGAAGAAAAGTGGTTCCCTTATACCATGCCTGCAAGCGATATCTATGGTCTGCGTCAGGCACTTGAAAACATCAAAAATGACCCTGAACATTTAAAACGTCATGCAAAAGTAGCCGAAAAGACCAGAACCACTTTAAAAGAAATGGGACTGACCTTATATCCACACTTCGGTTATTCGAATACCGTTACTACGTTTGAAGTTCCGGAAGGTTTTACAGATAAAGAAATACTCTCAAAAATGAGAAACGATTATAATATTCTGCTTGCCGGTTCTTTTGGATGCTTTGGTGGAAAATTAATCCGCATCGGACACATGGGCGAAAGCGCAAATGAAAAAGATGTGAATGAAGTATTACAGGCATTAAAAGAAATCTTAGGAAAATAATCTGTTAAAAATAGAAGGAGGTACACCCGAAATAAAAGTGCACCTCCTTCTTTATTGCTTTTTGCGATAATCCGCCGGACTGCAGTGGTGGTATTTCTTAAAAATCTTAGAAAAATAATGATAATCATTAAATCCTGCTGCCTCTGCAACCTCTTTGATTTTTAAGTTCGTATCACAGAGCATTTTTTCAGCACAGCGCATCCGACATTCCTGCAGATAATTGGCAAATCCGATTCCCATTTCCTGTTTAAATAAGTAACTCAAATATGCTGAATTCACTCCTGCTTCTTCTGCCACATCCTGCAGACTGATTTGCTCTCTGTAATGCTGACGTAAATACAAAAGCACCACTTTTATCGTGTGAGAAACGCCTTCCGGAATCTCCTCTTGGGTATTTTCACAGACCGCCTGCACGCTCTCTTTTAAAGCTGTTTCAAATTGGTTAATCGAAGAAATCTCTGCATAAACCTGTGCACTTCGTTCTATATGTGCTGTTTCATCCAATCTACGAAACCACTGAACTAAAGTTCTGCCATCTGTGGTTCCTTGTTTTGCCTCCGAAACAATCTGCATAGTCAAATTTTCAAGACTTTCTTTTGTCAGTTCTTTTCCCTCTTGAATCTGTTCTAATAACACCTCTGCTGTTTTGGGAAGTTCTCTTGAAACTTCTTTCTGGCAGTCATAGTATAAAATACTGTCTCCGTCATAGAAGCCATATTTCATCATCTGTCTTGCCTGCTGATATGCCTGACGGATTCCATCCTGTGCTCCGATACAGATACTGCTTACACTGATTCCAAAAGAATACGGCTCTTTTTTACAAAACCGGAAGCAAGCTCCCACAACATCTGTCAGTCTCTGACGCATCAAAGAATCTCTTCTCATTTCTGATAAATCTAAAAAGCAACAAAAAATCCCGGCTCCCAGATAGATAATTTCTTTTAATTCATTTTCTTCGCCTAATACAGCTTCGATTTCACTCTCGATTCCAGTCCGAAATTCCAGCGAGTACTGTTCGGCTTCCAGTGGCGTCCACTCCCTGCTCTGCCGATTCCAGTTGTGCATAAACATGGCAATTACCGCACTGTTTTTATAACTGCCCGCAATTTGAGCCTCAAGACGTTTCTGTTCTCTTTCTTCTCCTTCTAAGGTCTGTGAAAGCACACCATTAAAAAAATGATATTTTAACGTATGACTGCCCATCTGAATCAGTTTTTTTGTATGTTTCTCCTGTGTCGTCTTTGCTTTTTTCGCCTCTATCTGAGTTTTTGCTTTCTCCAACACTTCCAGTAAAGAATTTTCATCGAGCATATTTTTTAAAATATATTCATCTGCTCCAAGTCTCATTGCCTCTTTTACATACTCAAAATCATCATGACAGCTCAGCACTATAACAGAAACCTCCGACCAGCTCTTCTTTACTTCTTTAATCAGTTCGATTCCATCCATAAGCGGCATTGAAATATCTGTCACAACAATATCAATTTTTTCCTGATTCATCACTTCAAGGGCTTCTTCGCCATCCTGCACATCACGCACGATTTCATATCCCGCTTTCTGCCATGAATCAAGCGTTTTTAAATAACTTCTTACAAGAAAATCATCATCTACCAATAATGTCTGAAACATCACTCCACCACCTGTATTTTAGTCTTTTTTACTCTCTCCTAATCTAAGTCTAGTCCAGTTCTTTTTTTGCTGGAAGGAAAATCTCCGCAGTTGTTCCTTTTTCACTGCTCTGGTAAACCAGACCGCCCTCTTCTCCATAGTAAAGTTCCAGTCTCTCTTTGATATTTGGAACTCCGATTGCACTTAAACCATTGGTCTTTTTGGCTTTACTGCGCAATAACGTATCAATCTGTTCTTTTGTCATGCCCCTGCCATTATCAATGACAAAAAGCCGTAATCGGTCCTGCTCTAATTTTGCTCTTAAAATAATCTCTCCGTTTTTCTCTTTCATGTCGATTCCATGAAGAATTGCATTTTCCACAAGAGGCTGTAAAATCAATCTTGGAATATAACAGCCTTCTGCGCCTTCTTCCATTTCATATCGCACGCGAAAACTTCCCTGATATCGGAATTCCTGCAGATGCACATAATTATTTAAAATATGAAATTCATCTGCTACGGTTAAAAACGTTCCTTTCTTGCTGATCGTTGCCTGAAGCAGTTCTACAAAATCTCCTATCAGACCGCCTAATTCTTTCTCTCCACGTATTAATGCCGCAAATTTAATCGAATTTAAGGTATTATACATGAAATGCGGAGTAATCTGATACTGAAGTGCTTCTAATTCGGCATCTTTTTTTAAGCGTTCTTCTTCAATGACTTTTTGAATCAATTCTTCGATATCATCCAGCATCACATTAAATTCTCGACACAGCGTTCCGATTTCATCTTCGGTTTCTACCTCCGCACGAATACTCAAATCTCCCTCTCCGACCTGTTCCACCGTATCGGTCAACTTTTTAATCGGGCGATAAATCGCACGTGTCAGACTGCCTGCCAGCACCACTGCCACAAGTAAAAAACACAGCACAATCGCAATCAAGAAAACCTGCATCTGACGAAGCTGGCGCAGAATCGCATTTCTCTGCACCGCAATCGAAAGCTGACAGCCGGAAAATGCACCTTTATATCCAATCACAATCACGCCTTTTTCTTTTTGAAAAATCCCATTTTGTTTCAGACACATCTCTTCTGAACACGCTTTTCCGGCTTCTTTGGAATTAATCCCTGTGACAACCACTTCATTTTCATCATAAATCAAAGCCTGTGTCATATTTTCATCATAAATCGGGTCTATGTATTGATAATAAAGATTTCTTTCTTCTACGTTTAACAATAAATACGCAAGAATATTTTGTTCTTCATCATAAATTGGCTGAATCTCCGTAACCTGAATCCGCCCCTCATGCACGCTGTTTTCTATCATAACCGGTCGTGCAGTCTTTTCTTCCATTTCTTTGACTGCCTGAATCTCTTCTTTGGGAATTTCTCTTTTATAAACCGGAAAATCTTCAGAAGTCACTGCAATCTGTACTTCGGGTAAAATCAAATCGATGGAACTGAGACGGTCCTCATTTTTTTTGCAGGCACGCAAAGTTTCTGCAAGTCCATCCAATTCATCTGCATTGTTCGTTTTTAAATATTGTTCAATCCCATTTTGCAGTTCTTCTTTTCCAGCTATCTCAATATTTCTATAATATAATTCCTTCATGGAATTGTCAAAACTTTCCATTGTCTGCTGAACCCTGGAATAGACGGTTTCTGTATAATTCTTTTCAATCATCGATGCACTGCGAAAATAAAACACAACCGCAATACAACAGCTTGTAAGAATTGTCACCATCAAGATTGCCAGCAGTACTTTCCTGCGGATACTCTGTTTCATACAATAAAATCCTTTGCTTTTGATTTGATTATAGCACAAAATGCCCGCAAATTGTGCTTTGTGCTTTGGATGAAATTTCTTATGAATCCAAAAAAGGTACCGGAAACCTTCCGATACCTTTTTCTTTCACTGATTCTTTTTTCATTGATTCAGTCTTAATTAAAGTTCACCTCTTGCCTCACGTTCTGTCAGCTCTTTCATAATATCCGGATACATTTTATCCAGCTTGTAAAGTGCCAGTGTAATAAATGCAAGCAGTGCGATGATAATTGGACCAAATTTATAAATGTTGATAATCATATTTAAAGTTTCCTGAGACTGTGTTGCAACTCCTGAAGAAGAAGTAACATATCCTGCAAAAGTTAACAGTCCAGTCATAGCTGCGGATGCAAAACCTGCTCCAACCTTTGTTCCAATAGAACCACCTGCAAAGATGAGGCTTTCCTGTCTTACATGTGTTTTCCACTGTCCATATTCCACAACATCTCCAACCATTCCAAATACTACTGCGTTCAGCGGTGCAAGACCGATTGCACGTGCCACACAACTCATAACCATCCAGGAGAAACTGTATGGATTCAGGAAGAATAATAACTGTCCGACTAATGCGATTGCAGAACCTGCAAGTGCAATGTTTCTCTTGCCAAATTTTTTGATAAGTGGTGCACAGAGGAAAATTCCTGCTACCAGTGTTAATGTTTCTGTCAAGAATAATGCACTGTACATCCATGTGTCATTTCCAAAAATGTATTTGCAATAATACGGTAAGATTGTTCCGGAAATACTAAAGGAAACACTCTGAACCATCCATAAAACTAAAACTGCCCAGAAATACTGATTGGTAAATAATGCTTTTAAAGATTTTCCAAGTGGTACTTTTTCTGCTTTTTCTTTTGCTTCGATGTATACAGTTTCTTTACAATTAAAGAAGCAGACTAATAATAAGATTAAAGCAAGTACTGCCCAGATACTCATTGTTTTTACCCATGCTGCCTGGTCATCTCCAAACAGCTTTACAATCGGAAGAGTAAAGGTTGCTGCAACGATTTTTCCGATTGGAGATAATCCCATACGAACCACACTGAGCATATCTCTTTCTCCTGAAACTCTTGTCATCATTGCGGAGAGACTTCCATAAGGAAGGTTGATTGCTGTGTAACAGACTGTAGTACAGAAGTTATACGTTACAAACAGATATAAAAACTGTAACATCGGGGTAGTGTGCGGTACAGTGAATAACAGTACTGCGGATAAGGCAAATGGTACGCTCATCCATAAAATCCATGGTCTTGATTTGCCCCATTTTGAATTTGTTTTCTCTACAATAATTCCCATAATCAAGTCTGACACACCATCAAATAATCTCGATAAGAGCATCATCAGACCAACCGTACCCGGATTGATTCCTGCGTAATCTGTATAGAATAAGGTTAATAAGGTACCAACCATTCCAAATACTACATTACAGGCTACGTCACCACTTGCGTAGGCAACTCTTGTCCCCCATCCAAGTTTTTGATTCTGTGCGGTCATCATTTTCGACCTTGCTGACCAGTCATCTGCTGTGACTGATTTCATCTGTGTCATTTCCTTTGCCATTTCATTTCCCTGCCTTTCTTTTTCGAGAATACCTTTCGTATTCAAATCATAAGATCATAAGATGCTTTTTCGCTTTCGCATTTTCTCTATCTGATGATTCTATTTTACCGTTTTGCAGGGAAAATCCCAGTCCTAGAAATTTTGGATTTTATTGTGTTATTTTTATATCTGATTCTCTTCGATTCTAAAAATAGTTCACTTTTTTTAGAAATCTTCGATTTTTAACTTCCTGATTGCGATTTTTTTATATTTTGTGTCTTTTTTTTAGGTGAGTACTCATCTATATTATCTATCGTTAATATTTTTGTGTCCAATATTTTCTCGCTTGGTACCTCGTTTTTTTCCAAACTTTCTATTATATATTCAATTGTCTCATAACCGATGTCATATCCGGACTGTGCACCGACTGCAAGAATTTTTCCGTCTTTTACTCCTTCAATGGAGTCCTCCTGTGCATCCACTGTAACAACTAAAATTCCGCTTCCTTTCGTTGCCTCTGCCACTCCAAGTGCTGTCACCGCACTTGTTGTCATGATTCCATCCAAATCCGGATACTCTTCTAATAATTTTTTCATATCCTGCTCTGAGACCAAAAGATTGCTGTATCCGGTTTTTATGACTTCTATCTGAATTTCAGGGTATTCTTCCATACAATGTTTGAAACCTGAAATACGATTTTGATGACATGCCTGTGTGGTACTTCCTGCTATGACCGCCACATTTCCTGTTCCATTTAATTTTTTTGCCATTGCCTGTCCAAGTTCATATCCTACCTTTTCATCATCAATTCCAACATAAGGCAGAACAACGTCAGAAACAGGGGTATCGTAAGCATACACTTCGATTCCCCTGTTTTTCGCCAGCTCAATATAATCTGCATTGTCGTAAGAATTCACAGTGGACACTGCCAGTGCATCAATTGGCATTTTCAGTAAATCCTTTATCATTTTTTTCTGTGTTTTCTGGTCTGTCTCCGAATTTGGAGACAAAATCACAACTTCTGCATTTTCTTTTTCTGCGGCATCTTCCATTCCAGAACAGACAGACATCCAATATTCACTGCTTTTTGACTTGGTCACAACTCCAATGGTATACTTTGGCGTTTTTGCTTCTTCTTTTGGCTTTCCACATCCAGCCATAAGGATTCCCGCAAGCAACATCAGTCCCAGCTTTCCTATCTGCCTTTTTTTCATAGACGATTACCAGAGATTTCTGTAAATCTGTTTTACCTGTTCTTCGCTTACTTCACGCATAGTATTCTGTGGACTTCCACTATCCATAGCGTCGTAAGCCATTTTATCAATTACTTTAAAGAATTCTTCTTTATCAATTCCAAACTCTGCAAGCGTTGGTGTCTCTAATTCTTTTACGATTCCTTCGATTGCTGAAAGGAATTTTTCTGCTGCTGCTTTATCTTCATCTGTTGCATCTGCAACACCGATTGCACGACCAAGGTCTGCAAATCTGTCATAAGCACCTTCTAATGCAAATCCTAAACATTCTTTCATCAGCATTGCGTTAGAAAGACCATGTGCTACATGGAACAGTGCACCGATTGGACGGCTCATTCCATGAATGATGGTAACAGATGCGTTATTAAATGCGATACCTGCTTCTAAGGCTGCAACAGACATCTGTACACGTGCTTCTTCATTTTTTCCATCTTTAAATGCAACCGGAAGGAATTTGAAAATTCGTTTTACAGCTGACATTGCAAAGCTGTCAGAAAGTGTCTGCGCTTTTCTTGATGTGTAAGCTTCTACTGCATGGCAGAGTGCATCAAGACCGGTAGCTGCTGTAATTTTAGGAGGTGCCGTCATTGTAAACTGAGGGTCAATGATTGCAAGTTTTGGCATTAATACTTTACCTTTTAAGAGCATTTTGATGTCTTTTTTGGTATCGGTGATAATGGTAAACTGAGTTGCTTCAGAACCGGTACCTGCTGTTGTTGGAATTGCAACAAGTGGAGGCATTTCTACATCAATGACTTTTCCCATGTAATCGGAGATATTTCCACCATTTATAACTAAAGAACCAATAGCTTTCATAGAGTCGATTGGGCTTCCTCCGCCTAATGCAACTAAGAAATCACATCCATTTTCTTTGTATACTTTCAGACCATTTTCAATCATAGTATCCGTTGGCTCACCAACGATTTCAGAATAAATTGCATAGTCGATTCCCTGATTTTTTAAAGCTGTTTCTACTTTTGCACAGTTTCCTAACTGAATCATTACTTTATCTGTTACGATAAGAGCTTTTTTTCCAAGTCCTTTTAAAGTTTCCTCCGCCATTGTCAGAGCTCCTGAACCTGTGATAATCTGTCCCGGTACGATAAATTCTCTTGCCATAATAACACGCATCCTTTCTAAACTTAGTTTTTTAATTTTCCTTTACTTTATGTTTAACGTTCTTTTTTATTCTTAATAATCAGACGAATTAAAATTAATTGTTAGATTCATCCTTAGATTTCTGCATCATGCAGCCATGTATATCTTTCATCTTCACAACGGTCTGTCTGTAACCATGGATTTCCGTCAATGTGGCGAATCATCCAGCAGGTATACATCTGGAATCCCGGTGCAACTGCCTGAGGATGTAACTCTCCACCCGGAATTGCGGAAAAGCTTCCGTCTGTACTCTTAAATACCTGGTCTCCTACGAAACTTGCACCAAATCCTTCCGGTCGGTCAAATTTGAAATAATAAGTTTCCGGCTGTGGATGTCTGTGTGGAAGATATCCGGACCAATTTCCCTTGTCATTTAATACCTCTCCGAGTACCATATTGGAATATGGAGCAATATCATGGTCTAAAATGGTATTGACTCTTCTCTTTGCAACATTTCCAAATTTGCCAACACAAGAATAACCCCATGGAGCATCTTCCGGTTTATATAATTTTCCTGCAAAATCTGCATCGTTTTTGGTGCACTGTACAAGAATTTCTGAATCGTCTACTGCTGCTACCTTTACTTCTTTTCCGGTACATACATGAACACACCAAGGACCTTCGGTAAACACATCTTTTCTGCTTACTGTTTCTGTATTGCCTTCCCATTCATAAGTAATTTTT
>JAIIAN010000332.1 GCA_022717655.1 Bacillota bacterium
AAATCAGATTGCCCGATATTTTCACACAGGCGGTATTCATTCAAAGGCAATGCAGGACGAAATTCGTTCCTGCATCACAGAAATTTTCCGGCTAAGAATAGAAGTGGCAAAAATGGCAGGTGATTATCATGGCAATATTAAAACATATCGCAAATAAAAATGCGAATTATGCAGACGCTTTAAACTATCTTCTCTTTCAATATGATGAACATATCAACAATCCTATTTTAGACGGGCATGGGCAAATGATATTAAGAGAAGAATATTACCTCGACGGCTTGAATTGCGAACCCATGCTGTTTGACAAAGAATGTGAACGTCTCAATGAGCAATACCATAAAAACAAGAATTATGATGAAATCAAATCACATCACTATATCATCAGCTTTGATCCTAATGACCGTGATGAACGTGAGCTGACTGGAGAAAAAGCACAGGCTCTTGGATTGGAATATGCCCGTAAAAATTTCCCCGGACATCAGGCTCTTGTCTGTACGCATACAGACGGGCATAATGGAAGCGGCAATATCCATGTGCATATCATAATCAACAGCCTTAGAAAACACGATATACCCAAAGAAGATTATATGGAGCGAAGCTGTGACAGCCTTGCTGGATACAAGCACCATTTAAGCAAAGATTACCTCCAGCACCTTCAGAAGTCACTCATGGATATTTGCAATCGTGAAAATCTTCATCAGGTAGATTTACTCGTCCCTTCTGAAAATAAAATTACAGATAAAGAATACTATGCAGCCAAACGCAATCAGAAAAAGTTGGATAAATTAAACGAACAGATTCTTGCCGACGGACTGACGCCACGCAAAACCATATTTCAGACACAGAAGCAATACCTGCGGGACGCTATTACAGAAATATCTCATATTGCAAAAGATGTGGAAGATTTTAAAAAGCAGCTCTATGAAAAATATCAGATTGTCGTGACAGACCACAGGGGGCGTTTCAGTTATCTGCATCCAGAGAGAGAAAAAAATATTACCGGACATGCTTTAGGAACTCATTACGAGAAAGAATATCTCCTGCAACAATTTGAATCTAATCAAAGAATAGCAGATACACCTTCTGACATTTCCTCTGATCCTATGGCAATCTTATTCATCAAATCTGATCTCCGTTTGGTGGTTGACCTGCAAACCTGTGTGAAAGCGCAGCAGAGTCGGGCGTATGCCCAAAAAGTCAAATTGTCCAATCTTCAGGAAATGGCAAAGACTATTGCATATATACAGGAGCATGAATATGGTACGAGGGAAACTCTGGAAGATAAATTTTCTTCCGTAAAAGAACAGACCTCTGTTTCCAGAAAACAATTAAAAGCTGTGGAATCGGAATTAAAAAACCTCAACCAACAGCTCCACTACACCGGGCAATATCTTACTAACAAGGCAATCTATGCCCAGTTTCGCAAAAGTAAAAATAAGCAAAAGTTCCGTCAAGAACATTCTGCTGAACTTGCGCTTTACGAATCTGCTATAAAATCACTAAAAGAGAAAAACGGAACACAACCAATTCCTACCATAAAGCAGCTGAAAGAAAAGAAGAACCAACTTCTTACTCGGAAAGATACGCTCCAGAAACAATATGATTATTACCGTGATTATAAAAAAGAACTGCATACCATATGTCGCAATGTAGATATGATACTTAGATGGAATCAAAATCTCCAAAAGGCACATACAAAGGATTTTCAAAATTTCATTAAATCTTAAAAAATCTCCAGTTTAAATATTTAACAACCACTTACACTTTAACGAACCATTAATATCTTTCCTCATAAAAAATGGAGATAGATTTCACTCCCTATCTCCGCTTTTTCTTTCAAATTTGTATTTTATAATTCCCATATACTGCGAAAACAAAACTTGCAAAATGGTTAATGATATTAAAGAAACTATATCTCTCATCCTAACAAGTGTGCAAACTGCTGAAAATAAAATTATAATAATTAAAATATTCCTCGTAACTTTTTTACAATGCCTTTTTTCATTATCCTCTAATTCTCTGTTAATACTTTCAACGGGAGCTTCTTTCAGTATAAGAATCGCTCCGCTTAAAATTATAACCCACGCGACAGGAAATGAAAATATATATTTTTTATTGAAAAGTAATACCATTATTTGTACAGTAATTGAACATAAAAAGCATCTAAAAAAAGTATTTAAATGTATTCCACCAGCATAACTCCGTAATAGTATGAAGATTACAATGAATACTATAAATTCCGGAATCATATGTAAGTATATAGAAATCCCACAGCAAACCACCATGCAACTCAGCATTTCTAGCCCGATTTGAAATCCATATTGATATACTTCATACCATTCATCAGAAATTGCACCAGTCTTAATAATGTAACGAGTTATTTTCTCTGATAAGTATCTCATTTTTTTCTATTTTTTAATTTTTAATATTTTTAGTGC
>JAIIAN010000067.1 GCA_022717655.1 Bacillota bacterium
GATATACCTCTTTGGATACGGTAAAAGTAAAATTGAAATTGGTAAAAGCCGCAGAAGTTACAACAGGATAAAGGATTTTGAAAATAACAGAAGCAGGGAGTGAGAAACATGGTAAGCCAGAAAGTAAAAGTAAATAATTTGATTGGCCTGCACTTAAGACCGACCGGAAAGCTTTGTAATGAGGCAATGAAATATAAGTGTCTGATTACGTTTCACTATAAAGATGTGACGGCAAATGCAAAGAGTGTGCTGAGTGTACTTGGGGCCTGCGTAAGAGGTGGAGAGGTCATCGAGCTGGTGTGTGAGGGAGAAGATGAACAGACTGCACTGGAACATTTGGTTGATTTGCTCGAACATTCACTTCAGGAATAAGAAAAAACAGAGATAAGAAATACGGAATAAGAAGATGCTGGGGAAAATTGAGTTTGACCCCAGCATTGTTCTGTAATTGTGACAAAAAGGGATAGGAAAGAGAAAGCATAAGAAAGAACAGAAAGAAAAAATGGGGGATAGACATGCAGAATCATATCAGACAAGGTTTAAAAGACGGAATTCCGATTGCACTCGGATATTTTTCTGTCAGTTTTACATTTGGCATGCTGGCAGTGAATCATGGAATGAAACCAATTCATGCTGTGTTGATTTCATTATTAAATTTGACATCGGCGGGACAGTTTGCAGGATTAAATGTGATACTGGCAGGTTCTTCTTTGGTGGAAATGGCGTTGACACAGCTGGTTATTAATATGCGTTATGCATTGATGTCGCTGTCACTTTCGCAAAAATTTGCGCCAAGCGTCCATACCGGACACAGACTGGCAATTGCTTATGGAATCACAGACGAAATTTTTGCAGTGGCAAGTTCCAAAAAAGAAAAAGTCGGTCAGTGGTACATGTACGGATTGATTTTTCTTCCGGTAGTCGGATGGGTGTCGGGAACACTGGGTGGTGCAGTGGCAAGCACCATTATGCCGGAATTTATCAGAAGTGCGCTGGGTGTTGCCTTATACGGAATGTTTGTGGCAATTGTCATTCCTCCGGCGAAAAAAGAGAGAAATGTATGTATTGTCGTGATTACAGCATTGATTTTAAGTACAGGATTTTATTATCTGCCTCTGTTTTGTGAGATTTCAGACGGATTTAAAATTATTATCTGTACGTTATTAGCAGCTGGAATGGGCGCAGTCCTGTTTCCGATTAGGGAGGAAGAATCATGATTTATGCTTATATTTTTGTGATGGCAGGAGTAACGTATCTGATTCGTATGCTTCCGCTCACATTATTTCAGAAAAAAATTACAAATGTTTATATCCGTTCGTTTTTATATTATGTACCTTATGCCTGCCTGACCGCTATGACGTTTCCTGCAATTTTATATGCAACGGATTCTCCAATCTCAGCTTTGACAGGACTGATAGTTGCGGTAATCTTTGCATTGATGGAAAAAAACCTTGTGACAGTAGCGTGTTTCTCCTGCATTGCTGTGTTTGTTGTGGAAAGAATATTATGATGCAAGCACAGACGCAATTATACTATTGACACTTACATCATTGTATCATTTCTGTAAAGAAAACTTAATATTGTTTTACATTCTGTTTGTTGTAAAAATGGGTAAAAAATGGTAAAATAAGTGAAAATCAGGAGATACCAGGAAGCGAGGGATAGGTATGAAAAAAAGAAGAATGAAACTGTTATCCTTGATGCTTACCGTGGCCGTTACTATGACAACGGTATTGCCGGTAAGTGCAGCGACTGTATCGGAAGGAGCGGTACAGAGCCAGGAAAGTTCACAAACTCTTTTAGAGGGACAACCGGATGGTGGACAGCAGGAAGTTGGAGAGCAAGAGACTGGAGAAGAAACTCCGGATGCAAAAGAGACTCCGGATGTGAAAGAAACTCCGGATGTGAAAGAAACTCCGGATGAAAAAGAAACTCCGGATGAAAAAGAAACTCCAGATGCGGAAGTTGAGGCTCCGTCTGAGGATATGAAAGAAGAGCCGAATGAGACTCCGGCAGATGAGGCAAAGACAGAAGAACCTTCACAGGAGGTACTGGAAGAACGACAGCCGACGGATACAATTACTGTACTGAAAAATAATGAAGTAAAAGGTGAAAAAATTGATGAACACTGGACGTTAGAAACTGTAGTGGATGCATCCAATAAAGCAAAACAGGTGATTTATCGTTATTATGAAAATCTTGCAAATGCAGACACACTGACAGAAAAATGGGTGTTTGAAGTAGAAAAAAGTATCTGGGAAAAATATGAGGCTGAAACTGATGTAACACCAGTTGTTTTAAGTGAAGATGTTTATCAGATTGGAAAAGACAGTTATTATTTAAATGCAAAGGGTCAATTTGCATCCAACGCATGGAAAAAATATAGAAGTGAAACCGGAACAGAGTATTATTATTATTTTAATGCAGAAGGAAAGAAAGATGCTTCTAAGACAGGGCTTCGTACAGATATTGAAAGTGGAGTCACTTATTTTCTCGAAGAAAATGGAGAAATCTTTAAAAATGGTCAGAAAGTCATAAATGGAGTGACTTATGTATTTGGTGCAGACGGAAAATGTACTTCTAATTATAAACCAGGCTGGGAAAAAACAGCAGATGGCTGGAAATGGAAACAGGCTGATGGATCTTATGCAGCAGATACCTGGATTTTGACAAGTGGTAAATATTATTATCTGAAATCAAATGGAATCATGGCTACCTATTGGACACAGGTAGATGGAAAATACTATTTTCTTGGTGGAGATGGTTCTATGAGAACTTACTGGCAGAATATTTATGGAAAATATTACTGGCTAGGAAGAGATGGAGCAATGAAAACCGGCTGGCAGCAGGTTTATGGCAAATGGTACTATCTTGGAAAAGAAAATGATGGTGCGATGAAATATTACTGGCAGAAAATCGACGGTAAATATTATTGGTTAGGTCATGGAAATGACGGAGCGATGAAAACTTACTGGCAGAAAATCTATGGAAAATATTATTTCCTTGGCAGTGATGGAGTAATGAGAACTTACTGGCAGAATATTTATGGAAAATATTATTTCCTCGGCGGTGATGGCTCTATGAGGACCGGCTGGCAGAATATTTATGGAAAATACTATTATCTTGGCGGAGCAAGTGATGGTTCTATGAAAACCGGCTGGCAGAAGTTGAATGACAAATATTATTACTTCGGCGGTTCTGGAGATGGATCTATGAAGAAAGGCTGGACATCTGTTGGTGGCAAGTGGTATTACTTAGACAGCAACGGAATTATGCAGACCGGTTATATCAAAATTGGGAATACCAGATTTTATCTGAATGCAAATGGTGTGATGCAGACTGGCTGGCAGTATGTCAACGGATATAAATTATACTTTAACTCCAATGGAGCATTACAGCAGGATGTCAGCAGTATGGTAAGCGGACCATACAGACTGCGTGTAAACCGTACCACCTGTATGGTTACAGTATTTGCAAAAGATGGTTCCAATGGATATATTATTCCGGTTAAATCAATGACCTGTTCCGTAGGACTTCCGGCAACACCAACACCAACCGGAACCTTCTACATTGGAGACCAGGACAGATGGCACATCTTAATGGGTCCATCCTGGGGTCAGTATACTTCTCATGTATATCAGGGAATCTTTATCCACTCTGTAGCTGGTGGACAGCAGAGTATTTATAACTTAAATGCAGCAGATTACAATAACTTAGGACGTCCGGCATCTCATGGATGTATCAGACTTTGTGTCAGAGATGCAAAATGGATTTATACAAATGTAAGCAGAGGCTCACAGATTACAATTGGTGATGGTTATTATGAGCCATTTGATAAACCGGCTACCATTAAACTTGCACCAGGAACGAATCTTATGGACCCGACACAGTGTTAAGTCAGTACATGATTTAAGGTAGGATAGGATTCTGTATTTGCTGTACGGATACGGAATCAGAAAAAAATTGACTTAAAAAGAAGAGAGGCGTGTTTTTTGACACGTCTCTTCTTTTCGCTTATAATGATAGAAAGGTACGATTGAGAGGCGGAAAAAATGGAATTGGAAAGAACACCAATTTATGAGATTTTTGACAGGAAACAGTCAGGAAATCAACTCTATATTATGAGAGAAGATTTACTGCCGTTTTCACTTGGAGGAAATAAAGTAAGAATTGCAAATGCTTTTTTTGAGGACATGCAGAAAAAAGGCTGTGATATTATGATTGCCTATGGAAATGTGCGCTCTAATTTATGCAGGGTGATTGCAAATGAATGTTTCAGAAAAAAGATTCCCTGCTATATGATTTGTTCGTTTGAAGAGGGCGAAAGCGAGGAAAAAGAGACAAGCAACAGCCGTCTGATGCAGATGCTTAAGGTAAAAATCGTAAAATGCAGAAAAAATCAGATTGCGCAGACGGTAGAGGCAACGATGAATCAGCTGACACAGGAAGGGCATAAACCATATTATATCTACGGAAATAAATTTGGAACAGGAAACGAGGGAGTGTCCGCTTCCGCTTATGCCAAAGCTTATCAGGAAATTTTAAATTTTGAAAAAGAACAGGGGATTTCCTTTGATTATATATTTCATGCATCGGGAACGGGAGCGACGCAGGCAGGTTTGACTTGTGGACATCTTTTGGCGAAAGATAAGAAGCAGGTTGTCGGGATTTTGATTTCTTCGAGAGAATATGAGCGTGCCGTTTCGATTATTGAAACCGGAATGAGAGAATATTTAAAAGGACTTGGATGGGAACTTTCTTTAGATGAGACAAAAGAAATTCATCTTGCAGGAGAGTATACAAAAGGCGGATATGGACAGTATGATGAAGAGGTGGAACAGTGTATCCGTGAGGAATTTGCCTTAAATGGAGTGGCACTCGATGGAACCTACACTGGAAAAGCATTTCTTGGGATGGAACATTATATCGAAGACCATAAAATTTCTGGAAAGAAAATATTATTTATTCATACCGGAGGAACGCCTCTTTTCTATGACTGGCTTGGTACAGCCTAAATCAGGCATAAGGACTGATTTATGGCGATGGACTTAAGAAAAGTCGAAAAAAGATTTGGAAAGGTTATAAGAACAATGCTGATTTCAATTGTAATACCTTGTTATTATTCAGAAAAAACGATTCAAAAAGTAGTAGAGCTGACAATTGAGGAATTTAAGGCGCATAAGAGATATCAATGTGAGTTTGTACTGGTAAATGACGGCTCTACGGATGGAACATTTGAAAAAATTAAAGAATTAGGGAAAAAATATCCGTTTGTGCATGGAGTCAATCTGATTCGCAACTTTGGTCAGCATAATGCACTGATGGCGGCACTTCATTATACAAAGGGAGATTATGTGCTTGGGATGGATGATGACATGCAGACCCATCCTTCACAGATTTTTAAATTAGTAGAGAAGATTCAGGAAGGATATGACCTGGTTTACGGACATTATGGAAAGCGAAAAAATTCTTCTCTTAAGAATTTAAGCAGTAAATTAAATGAGATTTCTTCAAGAATTTTACTGGGACGGCCAAAAGAAATTACATCAAGCAATTTCTGGATTATCACAAAGAAAGTGGCAGAAGAGACCAGAAAGTATGACAGTTATAATCCTTATATTGATGGAATTTTTTATCGGATTACCCACAATATTGGAAATGTGGAAGTGGAACACCATAAAAGAGAAGTCGGAACATCGAATTATACCCTGCATAAGCTGATTCATTTATGGCTGGCGTATTGGAATTATTCTGTGATTCCGCTTCGGATTTCTTCCGTGGCAGGTGGAATTGCAGCCGGAGCCGGATTTTTGATGGCAGTTATTACAGCAATACGAAAAATTGTTGACCCGTCTTTGATGCTTGGCTGGGCATCTACCATGTGTGTGACGATGGTGTTTGCCGGCATGATTTTAATGTGTCTTGGAATTATCGGGGAATATCTTGGAAAAATTATTCTCACGCTGAACCATACTCCGCAGTTTATTGTAAGAGAAACGGTAAATGTAACCGAACAGAGGGAAGAAATTTAACCGAATAGCGAAGCAGACTGCGAATATCTGCTTAACAAAAAAATGAGTAAATCAGCAAAATGGGAGTCATTTTAGAATGTCAAAAAAGAAATTAATGATATTGGGGGCTGGAATCTATCAAGTGCCCCTGATTAAAAAAGCAAAAGAGATGGGACTGGAAACGCTGGTTGTCAGCATAAAAGGAAATTATCCAGGAATCGAACTTGCAGATTCTTTTTATGAGATAGATACAAGAGATTATGAAAAAATATTAGAAACTGCAAAAAGAGAAAAAATTTCCGGAATCTGTACGTCTGGAACGGATGTGGCAGTGCGGGCAATTGGTTATGTCTGTGAAAATCTGGGGCTTAGGGGAATCCCAAAAGAGGCAGCGTGGAAGGTGACAGACAAACTTTTGATGAAAGAGGCATTAAAAGCAGGACAGGTTTCAACCGCAGATTTTAGAAAAGTCTCTTCTTATGAAGAATGTGTGGAGTCCGCTAAGAAACTTGGATTTCCGGTTGTGGTAAAAGCGGTAGACAGTTCTGGAAGCCGTGGAATCCACCGTGTGGACTGTATGGAAGAATTAGAGTATGCATGGCAGGAAGCAAAAAAAGTAACAAAAAAGGCATACATTCTGGTTGAAGAATTTATCGATGCCGATGAAATCGGAGTGGATGCCTTTATTGGAGAAGAACAAATAGAAGCCTTTTTCCCACATGAAAAATTCACTTATACCGTAAATGGAACAACAATGCCAATCGGACATAAATTTCCATATCATGCTTCAAAAAAACTCATGGAAAATCTGAAACATCAGATTGAGCTTGCCGTAAAAGCACTTGGAATGAAAAACTGTCCGTTAAATGCCGATGTGTTTGTAAAAGGAGAACAGGTCTGGCTGATTGAAGTTGGCGGAAGAACCGGAGCAACCTGTATTCCGGAATTGATTTCGATTGATACCGGTTATGACTGGTATGAAAAAATAATCCGCTATGCACTTGGGGAAGAAGCAGAGTTTCAGAGTGAAGAAGCACATCCTTGTATGGGTGCATTATTGTTTTCCAATCAGGATGGTGTAATCGAAAAGATTGAAGCAGAAAAGATAGAAGAACTGGCACAAAAAGGAATTGAGGTTCAGTTTGATTATCAGGTGGGTGATAAAATCGAGGCGATGAAGAATGGAACAGACCGGATTGGACAGGTTATTATGCAGACAGAAAGCGAGACAGAATTAGAAGAGGCGTTAAGCCATGCAAGAGAAGCAGTCTGGCTGTCGAAAGGAAATTTAGAAGAACGATGGAAAAATTAAAAGACTATATTTTACTGCATTTAAATATTATGCTGTTTTCATTTACCAGTGTGTTCAGTAAGCTGGCATCACAGCAGTTTAACAAACATGGACTCTTTTCCGCAGGAATGATTGGATTTTCTTTTTTGATGTTATTAAACTGCTTTGTCTATGCGATTGCGTGGCAGAAAGTTATCAAAAAATTTGATTTAAATGTTGCTTATGCAAACCGTACCGTATATTTAATCTGGAGTCAGATATGGGCCGTCTTTATTTTCCATGAAAATCTTACGGTGACAAATATCATCGGTTTGCTGGTTGTCTTTATTGGAGTGTTGGTGGTGCAGAAATATGAATAGTTATATGTGGCTGTTATTTATCGGAACATTTTTCAGTGCGTTTTCACAGCTGTTATTAAAACAGAGTGCGAATCGCACGTATAAAAATCCGATTTTTGAATACTTAAACTGGCGAGTGATTCTTTCTTATGGAATCTTTGCTGCCGTTTTGTTTTTGAATACTTATGCGTATACGAAAGTAGATATGAAATATGGTGCGGTGATTGATACGTTTACTTATGTATTTGTTATGGTGCTTTCGTATTTTATTTTAAAGGAGAAGTTTACAAAGGGAAAATTAATTGGAAATTTGATTATTATGAGCGGAGTGTTTATTTATACCTTGCCGTTTTAATGATAAAATCTGTACTTTTGAAATTTGAGAGTACATGAATAAAAAGGTAGAGGAAGAGAAAAGAATGAAAAGCCCAAAAGCACGCCGGATATTGTATTTAACTATAATCACTACTGAAGAATCCTGCTTGCAGGATTCTTTAATAGTGATTAAAATAATCATAAATTACGTTTACTACGTATTCTTTGTCGGATTGAGAAAGCTGATAGTACATTGGAAGACGTACCAGACGTTCACTTTCTTTTGTTGTATAGCGGTCTTCACCAAAGAAACGTCCGTATTTTTTTCCGGCTGGTGCGGAATGTAATGGAATATAATGAAAAACGGACATCACACCATGTTCTTTTAAATAATGAATAAAAGCAGAACGGCTTTCAAGATTCGGCAGTTTAATATAATACATGTGAGCATTGTGAACACAATTTTCTGGAATAAATGGCTGTTCAATCAGTCCTTTGTCAGCAAGTGGTTTTAAGGCTTCATCATAAAAGTTCCAAGTAGCCATGCGGTCATTTTGAATGACATCTACCAGTTCAAGCTGTGCCCAGAGATAAGCGGCATTTAAATCACTTGGAAGGTAGGAAGAGCCGTAATCCTGCCAGGTGTATTTATCAATCTGTCCACGGAAGAATTTACTGCGGTCTGTTCCTTTTTCACGCAGGATTTCTGCTTTTTCCTGATAAGTATTATCCTGAAAGAATAAAGCACCGCCTTCCCCCATACTTAAATTTTTTGTCTCATGGAAACTAAGACAGCCAAAGTCTCCGATTGTTCCAAGACTCTTTCCTTTATAATAAGAAGCAAATCCCTGTGCAGCATCTTCGACTACTTTTAGGTGATGACGCTTTGCAATATCCATAATTGTGTCCATTTCGCAGGCAACTCCGGCATAATGAACCGGAACGATGACTTTGGTCTTTTCGGTGATGGCATCTTCAATTAAAGTTTCATCAAGGTTCATGGTATCCGGACGGATGTCAACAAACACGAGAGAAGCCCCTCGTTGAACAAAGGCATCTGCGGTGGAAACAAAGGTGTAGGATGGAAGAATGACTTCGTCTCCTGGTTTGACATCACTTAAAACTGCTGCCATTTCAAGAGCATGGGTGCAGGAAGTGGTGAGAAATGCCTGACTGGTATGAAAATTTTCTTTCATCCACTGACTGCATTTCTTGGTAAATGTTCCATCTCCGCAGATTTTTCCGCTTGCGATTGCTTCTTGTATATATTTCACTTCATTTCCCGTATGAGGGGCAATATTAAAATCAATCATAACAACTCCTAAAAATTTTGTTTCAAACTAAATAACTACAATAACATTTTAACATAGTTAAAAAAAAACGCAAATATTAATTTGATATGCATTGCAATTTAAAAATAAGTATTATATAATAGGAAATACTTGGTTAACATGGATGTAACAAGTTTGAAAGAAGTTGACGCAAAGTAGAAAAGGAAAGAGGTAGGAAATGAAAAAAGTAACTAGAAAGTGGATTGCGTACTTGTTGACAATAACAATGTTATTATCTGTAGCTACTCCGGTATTTGGAGCAGAGCCAGGTACGGAAGAGATTGTGTCGGAAACTGTGCAGACACCAAAAGTGGTGCAAAGTACAGAAGAAAGCGCAGATGGAATTTCACAGGAACAGGTTTCAGAGGAACAAAATCAGGAAGCACAGAATACAAACGAACAGAACATTGAGGAACAGAATCAGGAAACTTCTGATTTAGAAGGAACAAATTTGGAAGAAACAGATTCACAGGATATGGTTTCAGAGATGGCGTTTAATTATGTGTTTACTCAGGATGATGGAACCAATCAGTCTGTTGTTATGAGTTTCGGAGACGAAACGACAATGATTGAGAGTGCAGTACTTACATACCGTGATGGAGAAAAAACAAAAACAGCAGAGGCAGAAACGGTAACAGAAAATCTTGCCGCTTTTTTGATTCCAATTGCACAGGATGGAGTAGAACGTGTATGGGAAAGTGCTATAGTAAAAAGTGCAGGAACTGAGTATAGTGTATCACTTCAAGATTCTGAAGGTATGATACAGACAGAAGTTTCAGAAGAAACCGCTTTGGAAGTATTGGAAAATACTGAAGGAGAACTGTTAGATGAAGAAACAGCCAATCTGGTGGAAGATTCGGTCATTTCCACGGAAGGAGACGGAATCACAGGAAAGGAAATTGAGGATGCAATTGAAAAATCAGCAAAATTCGTTCCAGACGCAGATGTAACTGCCCAAATCAGTACATTTTCCACAGAATCTTTGGGAAGAGCAGCACAGAAATATGTGATTGTGTTAGACCCAGGACATGGTGGTTATGATGGAGGCGCTGAGAATCAGAATGGAATTTCTTCCGAATCTGAATCAAAGTTAGCATTAAAAATTGCAACTTATGTAAAACAGGAATTAGAAAAATTACCACAGTTCGCCGTCTATATGACCAGAACAAATGATTCCTATGTTGGACTAAGTGAACGTGTGAATTATGCAGCTTCTAAAAATGCAGACATTTTAGTAAGCCTGCATTTAAATTCCGCAGATTCAAAAACTGCAAACGGAGCGGAAATCCTTGTACCAAGGACAGGACGTTATAACTCACAGGTTGCAGAAAATGCCGGACAACTGGCACAGGATATTTTGAAAAAGCTGGTAAGTTTAGGGTTATATAATCGAGGGCTAAAATATCGTGACAGTACAAGTGGGACGAAGTATCCGGATGGAAGTACCGCAGATTATTATGCGATTGTTCGTCAGGGACTGCAGGCTGGAATTCCATCCATTATTGTAGAACATGCATTTATCAGCAGTACAGTGGATGCAAAGTTTTTAGACAGCGAAGAGGATTTACAGAAAATTGGACGAGCAGATGCAGAAGGAATTGCACAGTATTTTAATCTGACACTTCCGAATTCTTCTAATAATAACAATTCCAATAACTCAGAAAAGAACGGCTGGGCAAAAGAAAATGGAAACTGGTATTATTATAAGTCCAATGTAAAACAGACCGGCTGGCAGAAGATAAATAATAAATGGTATTATCTGAACTCAAATGGAGTGATGCAAACCTACTGGAAAGTCATCAATGGTCATTATTATTTCTTTGGAAGTATATCCGATGGAGCAATGAGAACCGGCTGGCAGAATATCTGGGGAAAATATTATTACTTTAATTCCAATGGTGAAATGCAGTATGGTTGGCAGAAATTAAATGGAGTCTGGTACTATCTTGGCAAATCATCCGATGGAGCAATGAAAACCGGTTGGCAGAAGATTAATGGAAAATGGTATTATCTGAATCCAAACGGAGTGATGCAGACCTATTGGTATCTGGAAAATGGAAGGTATTATTTCCTTGGAGCAGATGGTTCAAGGAGGACTGGCTGGCAGACCATCTGGGGCAAACAGTATCATTTGGACAGTGATGGAGTGATGCAGACCGGCTGGCAGAAAATTGATGGCGCATGGTACTATTTTGGAAATGAAAACAATGGTGCAATGCAGGTCGGCTGGCAGAAGGTTGACAATGAGTATTATTACATCGTTGACAGCGGAGTGATGCAGACCTACTGGAGAAAAATTGACGGAAAATACTATTTCTTTGGAGCAAACGGAGTTAGAAGAACTGGCTGGCAGAATATCTGGGGCAAATGGTATTATCTGGATGGAAATGGTGTGATGCAGTATGGCTGGCAGAAATTAAATGGAGTCTGGTACTACCTTGGTAGCGCTTCTGATGGAGCAATGAAAACCGGCTGGCAGACCATTAATGGAAAGAAGTATTATTTTGACGCAGAAGGAGCAATGGCAACCGGAACCGTTACAATCAGCGGAACAAAGTACGAATTTGACAGTAACGGAGCCTTAAAAGAAGAAACAAAAACCGAAGGGCTTTATTCAATTACAGGAACAAGCAGTGTGACGGTTTCTCAGATGGTAAAATATTATCATACATACACTTCAATTTCATATCCGTCGTCAGAACTGACCAAGGGTGGTGCACCGGATATTGAAACCTTTTGTAAGATTATAAAAGAAGAAGCCGATGCAGAAAACATTAAAGCGGATGTGGTATTTATTCAGGCAATGTTGGAAACCGGTTATCTGAAGTTTGGCGGAGATGTAAAAATCAGCCAGTTTAATTTTGCAGGACTTGGAGCAACCGGAAACGGTGTTGCAGGAAACTCTTTTAAGGACGTAAGAACCGGAATCCGTGCTCAGGTACAGCATTTAAAAGCTTATGCCAATAAAGAAGCGTTAAAGAATACATGCGTAGATGTCCGTTTCTCTTATGTGACAAGAGGAAGTGCACCTTATGTAGAATGGCTTGGAATCCAGGAAAACCCGAATGGGGGAGGCTGGGCTGCGAGCAAGAATTATGGAAATGATTTAATAGCACTATTAAACAATTTAAAAGCAATGAAATAAAAAAAGAAACGAGCAGATTTTTAATGACCTGTTCGTTTCTTTTTTTGATTTACCTTTTTTGAATTACCGAGAACCGGCTAATTCTCCTGAAGCAGAAAAGACATACCATTTATTGTCGATTAATTTTAGTCCAGTCTGCATTACTCCAGATTCGTCCAGATAATAGGTCTTGCCGTTTGAGGTAATCCAACCAGTCTGCATTACTCCACTATAGTTTGCATAATACCATTTGCCGTCAACAGAGAACCAGTAGCGTCGCATAACGCCAGTTAAAGGTGTGAGATAATAACGGTTTTTGCCTTCCATATACCAGCCTTCTACACGTGCGCCGCTTGATTGAAGCAGATACCAGTTATTGTCGATTTTCTGCCAACCAGTCTTCATTGCACCACTGGAATTTAAGTAATACCATTTGCCCCATATACTCTGCCATCCAGTTCGCATGACCCCATCTGATCCAAAGAAGTAATAAACATTGTTTACTTTCTGCCAATAGGTTTTCATTGCTCCATCAGAAGCGCTACCAAAGTAATGCCAAATGGAATTAATTCTCTGCCAACCGGTCTTCATTGCACCACTGGAATTTAAGTAATACCATTTACCCCAGATATTTTGCCATCCGGTTCGCATAATACCGTCTGAACCTAAAAAATAGTAAGTATTATTGATATTTTGCCAGTAGGTTTTCATTGCTCCATCGTTTGCACTGCCAAAGTAATACCATTTAGAATCAAGACGTTTCCAGCCAGTCTGCATCAATCCATTGGAATCAAAGTAGTAGGTTTTGCTATCAATAGTTTGCCATCCAGTTTTTAAATTACCGTTTAAACCTAAATAATACCATTGATTATTTCCAGTGTTTGTCCATCCAGTTTTCATATCCCCATTTATAGTATCAAAGTAATAGGTTTTGCTATCAATGGTTTGCCATCCAGTCATCATGTTGCCACTTGAACTTAGATAATAGTTATGAGAATAATAGCAGAGCCAATTTGTTTGCATAATTCCGTTTTTGTTTAAATAATACCATTGATTTCCAACTTTTACCCAACCAGTCTGCATAACACCAGAAGTATTTAAATAATACCATTTTTGTCGGTGATAGAGCCAGCCAGTCTGCATAACACCAGAGGAATTCAGGTAATACCATTTGTTGTCGACTTGATACCAACCAGTCTGCATGATTCCCTTATCATTTAAGTAATACCAGTATTTTCCAACTTTTATCCAGCCGGTCTTTAAGATACCGGTTGAGAGGTCAAAATAATAATAATGTTGTTTGAAATATAGCCATCCTGTGTGGCGGTATCCGGTGGAATCAAAATAATATTTTTCTCCGTCAATGGTTTCCCATCCATTTCTTGTATAGCTTCCGTCCGGGTGTACATACCACCAGCCGTTTTTATCTTGTTTCCAGCCAGTTTTTGAGGTTGTGGTTTTGGAAGCATCCCAGACACCGTTTTCATCGACATAAGAAGTTCCAATCCACGCATTTTTTGCCATCGTACCGTCTTTTTGGAAATAATAACATTTTTTGTTAATCCATTTCCACCCAGCAGAAAGCATCTGACCACCGTCATTGAAAAAATAAGTGCCATCATCAATGGTGCAAAGTCCGGTTGAAATACTGCCGTCACTCTTTAAGTAATAATAATAGTTTCCGTTTTTTAACCAGCCGTGGACGAGTGCGCCCGTGGTATCGGCATAATACCAGGTTGAGTTTGCACGAATCCATTTCTTTTCATCGGCGGTGATTGAATTGGAAAAATGATACGTTTCTCCATCATAATCAACAAAACCGTTGTAGGCTTTTTCTTGTCCATCTAAATAACTGGAAAGATAGGGAGTCTCATCTTTGCTGTAAAAGAAATAATCAGAAGAAGAGACATTTAAGCCCAGAGTATCCATATCCAGTGTGATTGCCGCAGTAGATGAATAATATTCTGGAAGAGAGTAAAGTCTTGTTCCAAGCTTATTTAAGAGTTCAATTCGGTCTTCTGGAAGTACTTTGTAAAATCCTGGCTGAATGGCAATCGCTGGACTTAAGGCACTTAAATACTCCAGAGAGTTTGAATTTGCAATTCCATGATGACCCAATTTTAAGACATCGACATGTCCTAAAACTTTGGCAAGACGTGCTTCATCTCCGTCTGCAAAACCGATATCGCCGCCAAGAAAGGCAGTATATCCGCTGTCGGAGGTGACTTTTACACCAAGAGAAAAATAATTGGCATCGAGTTTTCCGGTTGTCTTATAATCATCACTGTAGTTCATAATCTGAAGATGCAAATCTCCAAGGTCGAAGTTTGGATTTCCGGTTGTGCTTGCAGGTGTGCTGTATACTGTTGAG
>JAIIAN010000333.1 GCA_022717655.1 Bacillota bacterium
TCCGAACTCGACAAAGCGATAGCTATGCAGCAAAAGATGATCGACTTGCTTAATGAGCGTAAGCAGATTATCATCCAAAATGCTGTGACGAAAGGTTTGGACGGAAACGTAGAAATGAAGGATAGTGGGGTTGGTATGATAGGTATGATTCCGAATCATTGGAAGGTAGAGCCTTTTGGTAAGCATTTTACATTTGGTAAGGGATTGCCTATAACGAAAGCAAATCTTCAAGAAGAAGGTGTTGCTGTGATAAGTTATGGTCAGATTCATGCTAAAAATAATTTAGGTACAACATTAACCGAATCGTTGGTTCGGTATGTTTCGCCGAAATATTTAGAATCTCATACCCAGTGTTTGTTGAATCAAAATGATTTTATATTTGCTGATACATCTGAGGATATTGAAGGGTCGGGTAATTTTGCTTTTAATGATATTGAAAATAAATTATTTGCAGGCTATCATACTGTAATAGCAAGACCTCAAGATTTGCTCTTCCCTAAATATTATGCTTACTTATTCAAGTCGAAAGCATGGAAAAGCCAAATTCAATCTTTGGTAAATGGCGTAAAGGTTTATAGTATTGGGCGTAGAATTTTAAAAACATCAATGTTGTTAATCCCTTCAGGGGATGAGCAAAAGCATATAGTGGAATTGTTGGATGAAAAGACCTCTGCCATAGAAAAATCGATAGAGAATATTTCACGACAAATCTTCCTCCTAGAGGAGCGCAAGCAAATTATAATTAACGAAGTAGTAACAGGAAAGGTACGTGTATCATGAGCATGTCAGATATCAATGAAGAGGCCTTCGAGGCATTGGTCGAAAAAGCTCTCGTAGGCTCAACGAAAGAAGAACGTGAGGCACAAGGTATTACCAAGGCTGATGTGGATTCTCAGCATCCCGACAGTAACCAGTATTACTGGGGTGTGCCTAGTGATTTCAAGTTTAAGACAGGCGAGGAGTGGGCGATTGACACTCGCCGCCTCATGTCTTTTCTCCATGCTACTCAGCAGGAGATGCTTGATAGCTATAAGGGTAGAAAAACTCTTGAATTTGCCATAGCTGAACGAATCACCAAAACAATTGAAACGTTTGGTGTCATCAAGGTTTTGCGTGAAGGCATTGATGTAGATAATGTCAAGTTAAAACTTTGGTATCCAAAGCCGTCGGATGCCGATGCGGAGATAAGCAAGGAAGATTATATGCAGAATCAGTTCTCTATTACCCGCCAGCAAACCTATTCGACGTTGCATCCAGGCGATGAAATCGATATGGTGCTCTATGTAAATGGACTTCCTCTCTTTACCTTTGAGTGGAAAAATCCATGGACTGGGCAAACGGCTCGATATAATGGGCAGAAACAATATAAGGAAGACCGCAATCCGAAAGACAGGCTGTTGAGATTCGGACGTTGTCTTGCTCACTTTACAGGCGATAAGAATGAGATATTCTTCACTACCAAGTTGGAGGGGAAGAATACCTATTTTATGCCTTTTAATAAAGGTTTTCCAAATGGTCAGGGTGCAGGAAATCCCGTAAACCCGCTTGGGCATAAAACCTCATATTTGTGGGAGTGGGTATTGCAGAAAGACTCTGTTGCTAATATTATAGACAATTACGTTTGTTTCGATTATGGTGAAGCAAAGACGGGCAAAAAGGTACCACATGTATTGAAAAATGCCAAGAAACTTATATTCCCTCGTTTCCATCAGCTGGATGTTGTTAGTAAGTTACTTGCTGATGTTGCTGAGAAAGGAGTAGGAGAGCGTTATTTGATTCAACATTCTGCAGGTTCAGGCAAAACAAATTCCATCACATGGCTGGCATATCAGATTATTAATGTTTGTCCAAAGACAATGTCTGCAAAAAGAGCGAAAGGTTTGGAAGATAAGTTGTTTAATTCGGCTATTGTGGTAACAGACCGTCGCCTTTTGGACAAACAAAATGCAAGAAATATCAATGCGTTTGGGAATTCTGATAAAATTGTATCTCATGCTGATAGTTCGTCGGATTTAAAGGATGCAATAGAGCAAAATAGACGAATAATTATTACGACGATACAGAAGTTTCCCGAAATTTGTAATATCATTAAAGACGTAAGCGATCGCAACTTTGCCATCATTATTGATGAAGCTCACAGTTCGCAGTCTGGAATCACTTCTGATAAGATGAATGCATCCATGCAGAAAGAGAGTGATGTAGATTGTGCTGATACAGATGCCTTAATCGAGAAACTTATAAGGGACCGTAAGATGAGCAGTAATTGTTCTTATTTTGCCTTTACAGGTACTCCAAAACGTGAAACCTTGGAACGCTTCGGCTGGGAAGATGTGAAAGGTGAACGTGGAAAGGTTGGTAAGTTTTACCCGTTCCATCTTTATAGTATGAAACAAGCTATCGAGGAAGGCTTTATTTTGGATGTCCTCACT
>JAIIAN010000334.1 GCA_022717655.1 Bacillota bacterium
CTGGATATTCAGTGGGGAAATCATGACATTGTATGGATGGGAGCAGCAGCCGGACAGACAACCTGTATTGCAAATGTAATCCGAATCTGTGCAAGATATGCAAATCTTGATATTTTGGAAGATGGATATGGAATTAATCTGCTTCCGCTTGCGACATTTTCTCTGATTCATTATAAAGATGATCCTTGCAGTTGTTTTAAAATTAAAGGCGGAAATGATTTAAACCCGGCAGAGATTTCCTTGCAGATGAAAATGCATAAGGCCATTTCGGTTATTCAATTTAAGCTTGAGGGACAGCTTTTGATGAGAAGAAAAGAATTTCATATGGCGAATCGTGCATTGCTTGACAGTATTGATTATGCAAATGGAACCATTCGGTTAGATGGAAAAGAGTATAAATTACTGGATTCTAATTTTCCTACAATTGACCCGGATAATCCGTATGAATTGTCAAGTGAAGAAGCGTTGGTTGTGGAACGATTGACGTCTGCATTTACAAATTGTGAAAAATTACAGCGCCACATGAATCTACTCTTAAAGAAGGGAAGCCTTTATAAAGTTCATAATAATAATCTGCTGTATCACGGCTGTATTCCATTAAATGAGGACGGAAGTTTTAAGGCGGTAGACATTTATGGAAAAAAATACAAGGGAAAAGCACTTTATGAAGTATTAGAGGCTTATGTCAGAAAAGCATTTGTTGCAATTGATGAGAATGAGAAAGAAAAAGGAAAAGATATTTTGTGGTTTATCTGGAGTAGTCCTGGTTCTCCACTTTTTGGCAAACAGAAGATGGCGACTTTTGAACGGTATTTTCTTGCAGAAAAAGAGACTCATGAAGAAAAGAAAAATCCATATTATAGATTGTTGGAAGATGAAACGGTAATCAATCGGATTATGCGGGAGTTTGGGTTAGAAGAAGGCTGTGCGCATATTGTAAATGGACATGTGCCGGTGCATCATGCAGCAGGCGAAAGCCCAATTAAATGTAATGGAAAAGTGCTTGTTATTGATGGAGGTTTTTCCAAAGCATATCAAAAAGAAACCGGAATTGCAGGTTATACGCTGATTTATAATTCCTGGGGAATGATTCTGGCAGCACATGAACCGTTTACTTCGGCAGAAGATGCAATTACCAGAGAAACCGATATCTTATCCGACAGTATTTTAGTAAAACGTTCCATGGTACGAAAAACAGTGGAAGATACGGATAATGGACGGAAATTAAAAGAAAATATTGAGGAATTAAAAGCACTGCTTGCAGCGTACCGAAGTGGTACGATTATTGAAAAAGAATAAAAAGAAAAAAAGATTCTTAAGGACTTCCGGTACTGATACAGAGAATGATTCCAAAAGAATAGAAACAGAGAAAGAGGACAGAATTATGATACATAAAAATATTTCCATACAGGCAGAAGGGTCTTTAAAAGATTCTCATTTGACGACGTATATTTTAGATTCTTATGAAGAATTGGACCCGAATTTAAAACGTCCACTGGTTTTAATCTGTCCAGGAGGGGCTTATCGGTTTACAGCAGACAGAGAGGCAGAAATGATTGCACTGCATTTAAACAGTGCTGGATACCATGCAGTGGTGCTCCGTTATTCCTGCGCACCGGCAATTTTTCCAACAGCATTGTTAGAAGTAGCTGAATCAATCAAACTTTTAAAAGAAAAGGCAGAAGAGTGGCATATCGACATAAGAAAAATGTTTGTGATGGGATTTTCAGCGGGTGGACATCTTGCGGCAAGTTATGGAGTATTCTGGAATCGTCCATTTGTGGCAGAGAAAACAGGAATGAAAACAGAAGAATTAAAACCAGCAGGATTAATTTTATGCTATCCGGTGATTACCTCAAAAGAAGAATATACGCATTTGGAAAGCATACACAACCTGTTAGGAAACACTTACGAGGAAAAGAAAGAAGAAATGGCACTGGAAACTCAGGTAGGAGAACAAGTTCCGCCGGCTTTCTTATGGCATACGTTTGAAGATGGAACCGTTCCGTTTCAAAATTCTCTGTTTTTTGTTGAGGCAATGGGAAAGGCAAAGATTCCGGCAGAGTATCATCTGTATCCAGAAGGAAATCATGGACTTTCGCTTGCAGATGAAACCTTGGTAAGAGCGGATGGAAGCGGAATTCAGAAAGAATGTCAAAGCTGGATGTCTCTTTTAAAGACCTGGCTGCACAGAATGTGCGAAAAAAACGAAAAAATGGCTTGATTACGACATTTATCTATGATATAATGCCAGTGTTGCAAAAAAATAACCACGCTTATGAATTCTGATGGAAGGTGCTTTTTTTTTAATAAGAAAGTCCCAAAAGAGTAGAAATAAGCGGAAGAAAACAACCAAAGGAGATAAGAAAATGAGCGTTATTTCAATGAAACAGTTACTGGAAGCAGGTGTTCATTTCGGACATCAGAC
>JAIIAN010000335.1 GCA_022717655.1 Bacillota bacterium
AAATAATACTGATCCTAAAAACTCTACAATAACATCTTTGGAACAAGCCAAAATTTGTTTCAAGGATGGTAAGTGGGGAATTGTTGATTCAAGTGAATATCAGACAACATTTGTTCAAGCTTCTCAGAGTATCGAATTAAAGAGTGGAAACTTAATTCTTTTAGGTAACCAGCTCTATCGCTTTGACCTTTAGTAGAATAGGAGATTATGGTCGCATACCATTTAGTTATAAATATAGGAGATTTGTTTGATGGCAAATATCGTGTCATCAACAAAATTGGCAGCGGCTCATATGGAGATGTCTATAAGGTTACAGATTCAGAAGGTGGCACCTTTGCTTTGAAGCTACTTCGCCTATGGGAGATTATGGGAGATTTGCACGAAGGCCTTATTAAGCGTTTTGAACAAGAGTATAAAGTGATGCGCATTTCAAGTGAATATCTTGTGCATAGTCTTGATTTTGGTGTCGTTCAAGGAAACCCATATATCCTTATGGAATATTGTCCGCAAGGAGATTTGTCGAAGTTTATAAGTAAAGATCTATCACGTTTGCCTTATTGTGCTCATGATATTCTTGAAGGGCTCCATGCCTTACACAGTAATGGAAAGGTACATAGGGATTTAAAGCCTGAAAATGTGTTGCTACGGCAGAATGGCAAGGCTGCTCTTACTGATTTTGGTGTAGTGGGAGAAATGGAGAAGGCCAGACGTATGTCTGAAGTGGGATGGTGGAAAAATAAACCCAAGCAAACGTTTGGCACTCCTCTCTATATGTCACCGGAAATCTATTATAAGGTAGGTGGAGGTATAACGTATCTTCCCTCTGTAGATCTTTGGTCATTTGGCGTCATGATATACGAGGTATTGACTGATGGCTCTTTTCCTTTTGGTAATATTGAAAATGTAGAGGATTTCCCTCATTATATGGAATGTGCCAAACGTGGAAAATGGAATCGTGAAGCTCTTCAGAATATACCTGAGGCTAGAAAATGGTTCTGTATCATTGAAAAATGTCTGGCACCCAATCCTAAGGAGCGTTATCAAAGTGCTGTAGAGGTTTTGCAGGATATGAAAACCCTGGTGAATTCCTTTGGCGAAAGTCATGCCAATGAACATCTTTCGAGAAAGGCAAACCTTACTAAACTTGTGATTTCTCAGGGAGAAAACCTTGGACAGCAATATTACCTCAATTCTCTTTTAAAAGGGCGTTGTCGTATGTTGCATGTGGGACGTGAAATAGACAATGATATAGTGCTTCCGGAAAGTTATAGTACTTATGTGTCAAGATACCACTTCACATTAGAAAAAGCTGCAGACGGCTCGCATTGGCTCATCAGAGATGGACAATGGGTAAAGGATGAACGCCGTTGGGTATTTTCTACTAATGGAACGTATCTTAATACTTCTCCTGTACTGCGAGAAGGACTCAAAGTCTTTACTGGTGACATTATAACTGCTGGTGAATATAAAATAAAAGTAGAATAAAAAATAATTTAAAATGGAAAGAAAGACAGTGAAATATAAGAGAACATTGCGTGGCTCTGTTGGAGCAGGTGTTGGCGCTTTGTTTAATGGTAATGGCCGTCGTTATTTTATTTTGGAGCATAAAGATGCTTCAAAGTATCATAAGGCTGGTGAATCTCAGAAAATTATCATTGACCAGGTAGAGTTGGGACGTGATGGTAATTGTCAGGTTCGTTTTGATGATGAGACTTTCCCAACCGTTAGTCGTCGTCATGCCGCTATTATCAAGGAAGGAGATAAATGGAAGTTAGTTCAGTTGTCACAAACGAACTCTACCTTCCTCAATGGTAGAACAATTTCTTCTGAATGGTACTTGGAAAATGGAGATGAGATTCAACTCTCTACCGATGGTCCAAGAATGGGCTTTATTGTTCCTGCAGGAAAACAAAGTCTTGTTTCTAGTATCAAAATGACGGAACGATTGGAATTGTTCCGCAAGCAGGCGTTGCGTCCTTATAAGACGGCGATTTTAGGATTGACAGCCTTCTTCGCAATATTTGCTGTTATTGCTGGTTTCGTTATTTATGACCAAGGAGAGCTAATTGGAAAGCAGGGTAAAGCTATAGCAGGTCTTTTAAAAGATGTAGAAGCGCAGAAGAAATTGGTGGCAGATGCTCATGATAAATGGGTAAAAGATAGTACTGATATGGCAAAAAGAATTTCTGCAAAAACAGGTGGAAGAGGCAAGACGATTATAGTTCGACCAGAAACTGAGGCTGTAAATTTTATCGACAGAGTTAAACCGTCTGTTTATGCTGTTATTACGCAGGTTTATTTGAGTGCAGGTCAGGAGACGCAACTTATTTCAAGAAGCCAGGGTACAGGATTCTTGTTAAATGATGGGCGATTTGTTACAGCTCGTCATTGTGTAG
>JAIIAN010000336.1 GCA_022717655.1 Bacillota bacterium
GCCAGCAGAATGCTGTTGAGAACGCTGGGGAAAGTGTGGAAAGCTCCACGGAAACAGCAGCGGACGGTGCAGAACCCCTTAGTCAGCGCATAAGCGCTGACAGTCCCCCTAGTATGGGGGCCCTTGGCAGGACGGGAAACGTTGAGCTGACTGCGCAGAATGGAGCTGACCGGCAGGCTGTGATGCAGTCGGTCCCTGTGGAAGAAAGTACCCTTGACGGGATGGACAGCGGCAGCAGCCAGATGCGGGAGACCTACGGCATGGAAGCACCGAGGACGGAGGGCCAGAAGCAGGCCCGGACGGAGCAGGTGCTGCGGAGCTGGAAGGTGGGCGAAAAGGCGGCGCAGGAGATCAGCCGGAAACAGCCGGAAGGCGTGGACAGTGACCGCTATGCGGCGGCAGCATCCACTCTGTACCGGCTGGGTCAGATGGAGGACGTGAAGACCTTTGACCAGGCGCTGGAGCTGGCGGGCACCGGCAGCGGCATGGCGGCCAACGTGAACTATGTGCTGGGCAACCTCAAGGGCCGGAATGCGCTGGAGATCGCCTACACCTACGGCAGGGATGCGGCAGATACCCGGTGGGCCAAGAGCCAGCTGGGCGGCACTCTGACGGAACAGAGCCTGACGGGCAGGGGTGAGACCATCTACAAGGGAACCCTGCGCAACGCGAATGACGCTGGCAGCCAGGTGATCGAGCTGAACGCGGCGGCAACCGGCACCACGGCGGTTCTGAAAAACGTGCTGCAGAACGGTGCGGGACAGGCAGACAGCCGGGTGCGGGCCTATGTGGACACGGAGACGGCCCGGATCTTCTTTGGAGACAGTGCACAGGATACGTTCGGCACGGTGCTGCACGAGGACTACCACTGGTACAACGCACTGGACAGCGAGGGAGCAAAGACTTTGCAGGACCATGCCATGCTGTATCTGGCCAGGAGCAGCGGCTTTGAGACCGTGGACGAGATGATCCGGGAGAAGATGACAGACTATGCCCAGCAGGATCTGACCTATGAGGAAGCTGCCGAGGAGCTGGTGGGCGATGCCTGGCGGGGCATCTTCTCCAATGAATCCGATTTCAAGCGCTGGGTAGAGTTCCAGCGCGGGCAGGCCGAGAAGAACAGCGGCAGGGCCGGAACCATCCGCACCGTGATGAACCGGGTGAAGGAGATGCTGGACGGCATTGTGAGCCGGGCAAAGGAAGTGCTGACCCTTGACCCAGACAACCGGGCTGCCCTGAAGGCCCAGCGCCTGGCCGAGAACGAGCGCAGAATTTTGCAGGACGAATACTTTGCCCACGCTGAAAAAGCGATGGACAACCTGCGCAGTGCAAAAGAAAACGCCGCAGCCCTCAAGAATGAGAGTGCGGCGGAAGGACGGAGTGTGAGGTTTCAGCTACAAGAAGGAGAAGAAACTCTTGAAAAACAGCTGAACCGTAATCTTGGCAGGTTGGAACAGATGACACCGGCGGCTGAAATCACTGGAAAAGAAATTGAGTACGGTGCTACCAGCAAAGAAAATGCTGAAAATATCGTCCGATTCTTTGAATCCATTGGCGGAAAAGTAGAGCGTGATGGATTTGGTGTGGTGGAACTGACCCGCAAGGGAGCCAAGGCAACCGTGCAGCATGGAAACGGCCCGGTGAAGCAAATCGCTGCAGCGGCCATTCCCAACGTAATCCGGTACGGTGAACAAATTGGTTTCGTGGAAAACTGGAAAGGACGGGGGTACAACACTCATACCTTTGTGGCTCCGGTTGTGGTGGACGGTATCAAAATCTATGAGGCCGTTATTGTAAATGAGTATACTGTTCCGAATGCGGCGAGCAAATTCTATGTCCATGAAGTATGTGGTTCTGATGGCAGCCTGCTGACCATTGAGAATGGGAAAATAACAAAAAAAGAAAGCAGCCTTACCACGGTACTCAAAACCGAGCAGGGCGATGAAGCCCCTAAGCTACTTTCTAAAAATAGTATAGCACAAGAAAATGCCGAAAGCAAGGGAAATAGCGAACCTGTGAAGAAATCGGTGCGGTTCCAGCTGAGTGCTCCGGTGGAGGTGGACCAGAACAAAGACCTTGTGGCCGTGCACAACCTGACCGCCGAAAACCTGCAGGAAGCGCTGGAGCTGGGCGGGATGCCCTCGCCGTCTATTGCGGTGGTGAAAGCCCAGGAAGGTCACACCAAGTATGGCCCCATCTCGCTGGTGTTCAACTCCGATACCATTGACCCCATGGTGAACCGGGCAAACCGTATCTATGGTTCGGATGCCTGGACACCCACCCGGCCCAATGTGGAGTTTGAAGTGAATTTCGATGCGATGCGGGACTTTGAAAGCAAGGTGGATTCGGCAAGCAAAGATGCGTTTGAAGGAAAATTTGCGAACAG
>JAIIAN010000337.1 GCA_022717655.1 Bacillota bacterium
CTAATATAGAATCTGAAGGACCTACTTTTTATGATACTAATACCAAAACTGGTGGCGCTAAGGAGTTCAGCCTTTATCATACGAAAGAAAGAAACTCTACAGTTGGTACTGATTTACAGCGTAATTGGAATATTGGTAAAAAAGCTCAAGCTGTTCTTGGTGTAGATTATCAGCATGAAATGTATGAGAAATCTGTATTCAGCGGTGGTTCATTAAGTCGTGACATTTGGGCTGTTTTTGGCCAGTGGGATCAAAAGTTTGATGATAAAAACTCTATTATTTTTGGTGCTCGTGAAACTTGGACTACTAATGCGTTCAGAGATCAAAACTATAATAACTTTAGTGGTGCAGTACAATATATCCATAAATTGGATGATGATCAGACAATTTATGCAAGCTATACAGAATCTTTTATTATGCCGACTTATGCTCAGATGAATGGCGCCAGTGATACTGCAAAACCTAATCCGGATTTAAAACCACAAACAGGTAAAAACTACGAATTAGGTTGGAAAAAGGTGTCTGATAACCATAGTTGGAAAGCAGCATTGTATCATATTGATATAAAAGATAATATTTCTGCTACATGGACTGCAAGCAGGGCGGAATACACTTACAAGAATGAAGATTTTAAAAATACCGGTATAGAACTTACTTGTGACATTGAAAGTGACAACGGATTCTCTTATAACTATGGCGTGAACTATAGCGATCCTAAGGTTAAAGCTAAAACAGGCAAAACTTACTGGGATAGAAAATTTGGTCGTTGGCAGCTTAATGGTGGCATTACCTATGCTAAAGATAAATTTAGAAGCAGCTTAACTGGTAGCTATCTGGCTGATCGTGTAAATACTCCGAGCAGTGCACATTCTTCTAAGACTAAACCTTATTTCATCACTACTTTAAATGCTACTTATAGCCCTGATAAAAATAGCGATATAACTTTAACTATTGATAACTTGCTTAACAGACAAGATAACTTGAACCATTCTGGCTCTGATTATTATGCTGTTCCGACAAGCTTCTTGCTTACTTACACATATAAGTTTTAATAACACTTAACCCTTACGGCGGCGCGTTTGCGCCGCCTTTTAATATACTGCAAAAAATAAAAGCGAATTTTCAGAAAAATCGCTTGACTATCGTAACCTTCTCTGCTAATATAATAAGCACAAAGACTAGTCAGAAAAATCAGAAGAAAGGCTATGAATAATAAATGGTAAAAATAAAGCAAGATTTATTGAATTCCATTAAAGAATTTACTCTTATGGATGACCCGTTTATGACCAAGGTTTTTGAAGATGACATAGAGCGTACGCAATTAATATTGCGGATTATTTTAGAAAATGATACAATCAAAGTAAAGAAAGCATCTACACAAAAACGTCTGAAAAATCTTCAGGGAAGGGACTTACAGCTTGATATTTTGCTGAAAAAGCTGATGGCACCAAGTTTAATGTCGAAGTACAGAATGAAAGCAGTGGCGCCATCCCTCAAAGAGCACGCTATCATATGAGCCTGTTGGATGCCAAAAGCTTGCCGAAGGGTGAGTATTTTGACAAAATCCCTGAGAACTATGTTATTTTCATTACGAAGGAAGACGTGCTTAAAGGACAGTTGCCGATTTATCATATTCATAGAACGATAGATGAGAACGGTCACAGTTTTGCAGATGGCTCGCATATTATCTACGTTAATGCCAAAATTCATAATGACACTCCGTTAGGAATGCTGATGCATGACTTTTGCTGCAAGAATCCTGATGATATGCATTATAAAAAGCTTGCTGAAAAAATTAGATACTTTAAAGAAGAGAAGGAGGGCTTGGATAAAATGGGCGATGTAATGGAAAAACTTATAGCGAAACGTGAAAAAGAAGCTATTAAAAAGACGGAAAAAGAAGCTCGTATTAGCTTTGCTAAAGAAATGCTTGCCAATAATGAAAGCATAGATAAGATTGTTAAGTACTCTAAGCTTTCGGTGAAGGAAGTGCGTGCGCTGGCAGCCAAAATGAGCGCCTAGGGATACAAACTGATAAAAAGTGATCACCGCCATGATTGAAGACGAATCTGGCGGTGATTTTTACTTGCAAAAAATTTCATAAAAACATTGACTATGAAGTAGCTATATACTTTAAAATAAGATATAATATTATCTAGATGAGCTGATATACAAATATTTTTTGCCGATTGTGAGGCTTACTGCATATGACCATGAAAGACTGGGTATGCAAGGGCTTTTCAATAAATATTTTTGATAGGAGTATGAGTAAACATGAAGAGTAATTTTTCCAAGGGTTTATTGATGACGGCCCTCATTACCGGTAGTGTAATATGGGGGGGCACAAACGTATTTGCTGAAGAGCTGCAGGAGTATACGCT
>JAIIAN010000338.1 GCA_022717655.1 Bacillota bacterium
CTGCTGCGCATGAAAGCCGCCCGCAGTGAAACCGATAAGTCACGGCTTCAGCCAGAGATGGACCAGCTTCTGGCGGGCCTGATTGCGCTTGACCCGGCAGGCAGTGCGGTGCTTTGCGGGTAACCAGGACTGAATTCAGCGAAAAGGAAAAACGTATGCCAGCAAAAGGCTTTTATCTGGTGCAGGGCGACAAAACGACCTGCGGCGGAAGAATTATCACGGGCGCAGAAGATCACACTCTGTTTGGTAAACCGGTTGCCCGGGAACAGGACAGCGTGACCTGCGGTAAATTTCCGGGGATTTACAAGGTAGCCGGTGGCATCGACAACGATATCATTCATGGCAGGCGAATGGCCGGCACTCTCGACAGCTACAGTTCATGTCCCTGTAAGGCAAAGTTTATTCCCTCGATGTGGGATGATACGTACGAAAAGAGTTCAGCCGGAGCAATTTCAGCAGCAGAAGAATCTGGAAAGACATCTCTGGCGAATGCGGTTTCTCAGGCGTTTCTGGCTGGCTCACAGACTGATACAATGTTAGCGCCGGGATATCCTGTGTTAATCAACACTCATACCGTACCGGATGACAACGTTCGAGGGATGCTCAGAGCTAACAGACATGATTTCCTCTTACTGACGCTGGAGGAATGTCAACGGATTATTGACGGCTGGGATTTTGTAAAAAAAACATGGAAAGATGCCGTGACAAATCCCGTTGGTAATACTGTCAAAACATATGCAACGAATATCGATGATGCAGCCAGTGCTTCAGCGATGGTTTACAAACTGGGAAGCATCGGTATAACCGCAACGGTGTTTATTAACCACAAAGGAACACGCCTGATAAAAATTAGTGGTTATGCCGCAATCAGGAAAACGCTCAATGCCCCTGTCTTTGCAGAGATGAACCCCAAAATCATCGAGGCTGGAATAGGGAAATTTGGATTAAAGAAATCCATCATTCAAGGTGCGATTCTCGGTTTTATATATGTTTCGGTTATAGATACAATTGATTTTATATTGAATGATGAAACAACACTCGCAAAGTTCCTGGGCACGCTTGCTACCGATATCGTCAAAGTAGGAATTACTTCAGCAGCGCTTTATGCTGTTGGATTATATACAATGTCTGCGTATATAGTCCTGAATATCGCTGTTGTTCTTGTTTTTGGAGCTGGTTTAGCTTGGGTGTTAAACACTCTGGACAGGAAATATCATATTACGGATAGTCTGGTTGAGTTCATGGCACCTTACATCGAATCTGCACAGCAAGAGTTTGTTGAAAGATCCAGGGGGATCTCAAATGATTTACTTGATTTGGGAGCCATGTATATAGATGGAAAGCTCAGAGAAGGGCGGCAAGTAATAGAATCCGAAATAAAGCAATATATTAAAAAATTTATTGGCGATCTGGCGCCGCAGGTAATTAACTTATGAGTGCGAAACGCAGGTTTTTTGGAAATATTATTATTTGGTGTGTTTCATCATTAGGTTCCCTGTGGTTTGCAAATGATGCATTTAGTGAGCTATTTGAATTTGGAAATGATATAGTGTTTTCACCGATTGTTTCCGCTCTGCTAATGATTCCGATAATTCTTCTTTTCCCATGCATATACTGGTATTTGGCAATGAGGCACGGAGAAGAGCAGGCAATTATCAAATGCAAAAAAACAAACAGGGTATTTATAGGTCTGGTTGGTGTTTTTATCATAAGTTCTGTCATCTTTTCCTTTGCGTATACTTCGATTCTTGAGAGTAAAGGCTATGTGAAGTGCGTCGGCCGCCCTGATGGATGGATGCCGGGAATGGCCACCGAATACGTACTCCCACCATCAGTATGTGGAGGAAGTAGGCTCGCCGGAAAAGGATCGAGCAGTTATGCTCCCACTACATTCAGCCAGTCACAGGACGTTGAGAATGATTAAGTATCTGTTGCTTTTTTTTGCGCCTGTAGCTTCATTTTTACTGGTCAGGCATCACAGATAATATTAATAAACTATTTTTCATACATGCAGGTAAGAGCATCTCTATCGGTTTTGCTCTTTTCCATAAACAGGGTGAATATGGCCACAGTTTGACTGCGATTAATATCCTTGACGCGCTCGAGCAAACACCTAATGTGCTACTACCGCACTCAAAGGAAAAGCATTGGTGCTGGAATATAGATAATCCAGATAAGATTGGAGAATGATCATGAAAAAGAAATTAATTCTGGGGTGCATTATATTATTTTCGGGATTGTTGGTGCTAGTTGTTCATGTCTTCCCGATACGACCTTTCGTTACGATTACAAATAATACTAACAAACCTCTTTTTATATATGCTGGTGAGAGTATCTATGACGTCGACCCCGAACCTGAAGAAGTTGAGCGAATTGTAAG
>JAIIAN010000068.1 GCA_022717655.1 Bacillota bacterium
CAACAGCATGCTGGTCGCACTCAACGCCTATTTTCGCTATCTGGGGTGGAAGGAGTGCAGGGTAAAAACCATCAAAGTACAGAAACAATTGTTCTTAAATAAGGAAAAAGAACTGACCCTGGGAGAATACCATAGACTTATTAACACCGCAAGAGAACAGGGCAGGGAACAGCTAGCATTAATTTATAGAAACCATCGGAAGCTGCGGTATCCGTATCAGTGAGCTGGAGATGATTACAGCGGAGGCAGTCCAGACCGGAGTGGCAAAGGTAAGAGGTAAAGGAAAGACCCGTGAGGTCAGTCTGGTAAAAAATCTGCGAAAAAAACTAAAGGCTTTTTGCAAAACTAAAGGAATTGAAAAAGGGGCAGTCTTCCGCTCAAGGAAAGGCAATCCACTGAACCGGAGTTATATCTGGAGAATCATGAAAGAATTAAGTAAAAAGGCGGGGGTTCACGCAGGAAAGGTATTTCCACATAACCTCCGCCATTGCTTTGCACGTATCTTCTGGAAAAAGAATAAAGATATCTGCTATCTGGCAGATATACTGGGACACAGCAATATCAATACAACAAGAATCTATACGGCAACGACAAGAGAACAACATGTGAGAAGACTGGAGAAGCTGGATTTGGTGGAGGTGTGGGAAGAAACAGACGGTGAATGAAAAGGTGAAAGAGAATAGAGGAAAATAGATGGGAGAAAAGGAGACGTGAAGGTGCACAAAACGGATCTTTTGTATACCCTCACGAATAAAAAATCTTCTATTCGACATCATTTTATCAAAACAGACCACGTTTCGTCAACAAAAGTATTGGCAGAAATTTCATTTTCTTGAAAGATTTACCGGGTTTTGGGCAATATTCAAAACAGGAATTTGAGATTTCTACTTTTTGTGGTACGCAAAAAAGACACTGCGGCAAAAATTCCGGCGGTGTCACATTGCTTTTGGCAAAAAACTCAGGATTCGTTGTCTCAAATCTAAATCTTACATTCATCTGATATTTTTTGGAATCCTGGAAAATCATGGGCGCAAACGCAGAGTCTCAAGTATACAAAAGATCCGTTTTGTGTATCCTCATGTCAGACTTGTATACAAAAGATCCGATTTGTATACCTTCAGGACAGGTGGCAGCCGGGCTTATCTCTTCTTCATGCTCTGCCACCTGTCCAAATCCGTGAAAAAACCTGCTAGTTGAAGCTGCATTTGCGTAAATTTTGGTGCGAATGCTACGGAAAGAGCAGGAAAAAATATAGTTAGGGAAGGGAGACCAAAGATGAACCAACAAAAGCAAAAGAATCAAAACAATCGAAAGTTTTTGTATCTGCTGGCAGGAATGCTGTTGCTGATAGGTGCCATAGGTGTGGTATCGGCAAAGCAGACCGCTTCCATCTATGATGCACCGGATCTGCATCTGGTACAGGGAAGCGAGAAATATGACCTGGAAGAAGGCATTACTTACGACAGCGGCAAGTACGAACTGGCGGTAAAAGATATGGGGGACTTCGATATCCAGACAATTGGAAAATATGAAGTCAGTTATACTCTGACCCCAAAAGGGGAAGCCGTAGATAAAAAGGACGGCAAAGATGAGAAGGCACAAAGTACAGAGGAAGAAAGTGCAGAACAAAGCACAGAAAAAAGTACTGTACAAAGTGCAGAGGAAGATAATGCAAAGCAGACCGTAGAAGATAGCAAAGCTGTATCAGAGAATAAGGACAAAGCGGCAACGCAGGCAGATGATAAAACAACGGTGGAAGAATCGGCAGATGAAACTTCCGATACAAATACAAAAGAGACCAAGTCCGACACAAAAGAAGCTGAATCAGACAGCGATGAAGAAACAATTCTCTTTAAGAGAACGGTATTTGTAGAAGGAAAAGACGGACAGAAAGATTACATCTATGCACCGGAGCTGGAAGTGCAGGCAGGAAGTACGGATTACGACCTTCTGGCAGATGTGGAAGTCCGAAACCTGGCAGATGACTCTGTAGTGGAAGAGGCAGAAGTGACGGTAGAAGATATGTCCGAACTTGAAGAAAATGCCATGACAGAGGAAGAACAGGCAGAAGCCAAGGATGGACAGAACGCAGAAGAACAGGAAGGCAGCATGCCACCATTAAAAGAAGGCGAGTATAAGGTAACACTCTCTGCTGTCGGTGAAGATGATGAGACGATTACGGTAGAGAGAACTATTGTGGTACTCAGTGAGGAAGATACAGGTACAGTATACTTTGAATCATTGGCTGGAGATAAAGGATGGATAAATTCGATTACTTCAGGAGTAATCAAACAAGGAACTAGTGGACTTACATTTTGGTATCATGAATTTAATGAAAAAAGGATAGCGGGACCCTATGAGGGAGGAAGTCAAAAATTCCAGGGATTATATGGCAAGGTGCCAGCATGGTATTACATAACAGAAACCGACATTGCGGATACACTTGCGGGGCGTGCAGGCTATTACCGTAAAATGCAAAGGTATGAGGCAAAGAATTATCCTGGTTATGAACCCTGGCCTGGAGTAGATAAAAACTTGGAAGAAAGGAAAGGTGATTGGAGCAATTTCTTGCCAGACGGTGTTAGAACGGGAAAAGCGTTAAAAGATGGTGGAGAGCCTGATGTAAAGTTCACGCTGAAAAAGGATGCAACACAAAAACTTACATTTGGTGATTTGGACAATTATATTACGAATCGTGATGGTTCGTCATTGGTTATAGATGGAGAAAAAAATACACATACATTTGATATTAGATATTCTACTGTAGGTATATCAATGGATAATGCAAGGTTTCCTTTTCCAGTAGATCAGGTTGAGATAAAGAATGTAAACTTTGAATTAAGTAATACGACAAGACATTCAGGCTTGAGTTCTAATAAGTGGTTACGATTAAAAGGACTTACAATAAATGAGAAAAATCGTGACTGGGGGAAAATAATAGATGTTACTGCCCCGTCAATAGAACTCATTTTGGATAATCCGAAAAACCCAATATATACAATAAATAGTACAGGTAATTATAATAGGTATGATGAGTTGCTTGTAAAGGCAGGAAGTGAGGATGCGGAAAATCCGGTATCTATATCACATATTAATGATTATAATAATACATTCCACACAGTAATAGATACCAGTGAAGGTGGAAATCTTACATTTTCCATATTTAATGTAAAGAGAAGCGTGAATGGAAACAGTGAAGTTGTATTGCAGGGTGATGGAAAAATAATATTTGACAACCGACTGAATTCTGACTGGAATAGTGGAGAAGATAGTGAGAATGCTTCGCAAAAGAGCACCTATAATCTGGATGTTATTCCAGCACTTCGGGGTTCTGTTGTAACATTAAAGAATAACATTACAATTGCAAAAACCCATCTGATCAGAGAATATAATACAAAAGGATTGAATGACAGGAAGACTACATTTGCACTTTCTTTGGATCAGAAGTTGAATTCGAATGGATATAAGATCACATTTGAAGGAAATAAATACGATTTGGATACTGATAATGAGACGGTGGTAGGAAATACGGAAGCATTGGATGGGGAATTCGGAGTATCACCACGTACAAATCTCGATCCAACGGATTATGCCCTGTCCTTGACAGAAAAAGATGGCAAATATTACTACCTTACCTTAGCGGATAATGCAAAGCGTGTCGTCGTAACCTCCTCCGACCACCAGCCAATCCAGGTATCCCCGGCAGTCGATGGTACAGAATACTTTGCAGACTACAAAACCGCACTCGAAGCCATCCGTGATAAGGGTGAGCCAGATGCAGATTACATCATCACAAATGACCAGGACGTGGACTTTGGTTATGGAGATACCAACAACGAGACCGCAACAGCCCTTGCATCTATTACAGACGCACATGCAAAATCTCTTACCTTCAAGAGTGCCACGAGAAAAGCAGACATAGATGGAAATGTTGCACAGGGTAATTACGGAGAGCACTATCTTGTGAGAATGAGAACCCGCAAGATTGTCCTGAATCCTAGCGTACCAGTCACCTTTGAAGACATGGTTATGAAATATGACCAGGGAACACAGGCAGAGGTAAAAGCGACCGCAGATGACGGAACAGTTACCTATTATGATGACCTGGTATTCGATGCCAACGGTTCCAATCTTACCTTTGCCGGAACGACTTCATTCTGGAAAGACAACGGAGTGGATGAGAAGCAGATGTATCCGACCGTCTATGGTGCAGGAAGTGGATTTGCAAAAGACTTAAACGTCACAGAAGGGAACGCAGCCAATGCTAAAATCACAGTAGCAGAAGGTGGTTCCGTTGTGGTAGGAAATATCTACAACTACAGCACCCTGACGAATAATGGCTCCCTGGAAGTAACAGGTGAGATTGATGCACAGAAAGACGGCAATGCCTATAAAGGAGAGACTATCCTTGGCGGAGCAGATTCCGAACTGATTCTGTCGAATGCGGAAGGCAAAAAGAGCATGGGTTCCTTAAAGGTAGCAGAAGATGCAACAGCAAAACCGAAACTGAAACTTGCCCGTGTGGCAGAAGTAGAAGGCAAAGATGCCTCCAACCAGAACAACCCATATATCCTGAACCTTACAGATGAGAATCCATTAAAGGTTTTAAAGGACGGCGTACAGTTAATCGAGGTCAGCTATTGCAGTGGAGAAGGAACACACAATGATGTCATCTTTAACCTGCCAAATGTAGCAGACCGAAGAAATGTCACAGTAGAACCATTATACAGTGGATTCAGTCTGGGACTGTTTCCGGAGAAAGATAAGAAATTTATCTGCCTCAAGGAAACAAAAATATTAGTGATTGATGACAACACACAGGATAAGCACAGAGAGACCGGTCTTGGGGAAGCGATTCTGGAAATTTCAAAGTTAAACAGTAAAACCCCGGATCACACCTATACGATATCCTTTACCAAGAATGACTATAAGGTGGTAGATTTTGACCGAGAGGTACTTGAGTATGTACTTGGAACCAAATCTGGTACTTACACCTATCAGGACATTGACTATCCAGATCTTGCAAAAGTAGCAGAGATTGGAAAACTCACCTGGTGTGGAACCTTTACAGAGACCGGTGCAAATGCGGATACCTACGGAACCGTAACTTCCACAGAAGATCTCGTATTCTTTGGAAAAGAAACCGTCATCCGTGATATTAACTGGAGTATCTCAAATGGAAAGGGGATGTATGCAAACGGGGAACCGCTTGTATTTGACGGAAACGTAACCTTTGCGGATGGTACAGTGACACCAATCAGTGGCTCTGACCCGGCAGGAAACAAAGCAGCCGCGGAGATTAAAGTTCAGAAGAGCATGACGGCAGGCAGCTTTGTAACCTTCAAAGACCTTACAGTTGGAGAGGGTGGAACAACACAGACCGTGCTGACTCTTACTGGAAAGATTCAAGCAACACCGGCTACAAAGAGCAAAAAAGCAAAGAATACAAACGCAGTGCAGAAACTGCTCCAGTTCTTCAGTGGAAATGATGAGGATACGGATGATAAGGCGGATGCACAGGCACAGAGCAGCACAGGAACTGTATCTTTGAAGAATGCACATTTGAAGCTGACCGGATTGGAAAGCAGTTCTTTCACATCCTTAGTTGCAGATAATAACAACAACCAGCTGACCATTCCAAAAGATGATACAACCAAAAAGACCTATCCGATTCAGCTTTCTGAAAAAACAGAGCTTGCAGATGCAACCAAAAAGATTCAGGTGAATACTGCGACAACAGCCACAGAAGGAGATAAGGTAGTTGTCTATGCGGACAAAGCAAATGCAGATGCAGCGCAGTATCAAAATGCAAGTTTCAAAGTCGTTCAGGAAGAGAACATCCTGTTTTTGAAAAATGACGCAAAGCCAATCATGAAGATTGAGCTTTATGAAAAAGACAAAACAGACAAAGACTTTGTAAAAAAAGCTGCCTACGAGACTTACACAGATGCATTTCGAGCAGTCGGAGAGGGAGACAGCAACAAAGATTACAAGTTTGTAAACCTGGTACAGACCGAGTTTAGATCGGAAGATGCACAGACGCTTCTCGAAGAAAGAAAAGCAAACAGCTTTACATTTGAAGGTGGAGCGTATAATGCAGCTTATGGTGGAGAAAACCGTGACGGTTATTACATGGTCATCATGAAGATGAATAACATTACCCTGCCGTCAAACTACGAAGTAATCTGGAACCAGACGGTTTACCATGATGGAGCATCTGAGTCAAACCGCTTTGAGTTCTATAATAACGGTGGAACCTTAACCTTTGGGGAGAGATTCAGCTCCCGTGAAAGAGGAAATGCAACTTATGACTTTATCGTATATGGTGGTGCTGCATCCGGAGAATGTAATAAAAATGTCACAATCAATATTTTTGCCGGTCAGTTCTATGAGATCTACGGTGGCAACAAAGAAGGAAAGCACACAGGAGATGTGAAGATCAATCTTTCTGTACCAACGGAGAAGGCAAAAGACAGAAGCTATCTGCATATCTACCGTCTGGATGGTGCAAGTGCAGATAATGGCACAAACGACACCACAAGCAATCGTCAGGTGCTGGACGATATGATTGCTGCTTATAAGGCAGGAAGAACAGAAGTGAATGGACAATGGACATTCCCGGAGATTGAAAGAGATAATTCGAATGCGACTGTTGAGATCACTATCACGAATGAGGTGGATACAGCAAAGTATAATACCATGGATGACCTGACCAAACGGAATTATTCCATTCAGGTCAATAACCTCTTCAACTACGACACATTTACAGTAGAACAGGGTATGTTCTACCAGCCGGATGAAAGAGACGGTGATTATAATGTCAACACAATCTCTTCGCTGGTGAAAGGCTATAAAGGAAAAACTGTCATTGCAGATGGTGCAGAAATTTTCTTCTTGCAGAATTTGGGTTACAGAAGACTCGGAAGCCTTGTCGGAAAAGAAAGCAAAGTCAGCACAACAACAGCGAGACTGTATTATGTTTTACAGGGGGTGTTTGCTGGAAAGGGATATGACAGTAAAGAAAACCCATGGGCGATCTGTCTGTCAGATAAGGATCCATTTGGATTGGAAAGCTTCAATGGACACAGAGTCAGTGTGGCGTCGTATGGAGGAGAGCATCAGAATGATGTTGTATTCAATCTGACAGGTCTTGAGACAGGTACAGAGAGCCACTATACGTCCACAAAAACATTAGAGAGTACCTTTGAGAACTTTAGATTGTATCCGGATGCAGATGATACAACCATTCGTCTGGATAATTCTACCGTGATGCTGATTGACGGTAATGGCAACCGAAGTCGTTATGAGAATATTGCAGCGGCAATCGTTGCGATCTCGGAAAGAGAGACAAAGGATGCCGACGGCAATTATCCAAAAGGAGAATACACGATCGCATTCTATAAAGGTGGAGACTATACTACAAGCGAAAACGATCTGCTTGCGATGAAACTCGCAGCGGGCAAGGGCGGTCCGGATGAGAAATTCACTTACCAGGGTGTAGAATATGACCTGTCAAATGTAAGTCAGGCATCTAAGATTACATGGAATGGACATATGAACTCTGCCGGCGCGCGTGCAAGAGACTGGTCCGTCCTCCATCCGACCGGAGAATTGAACTTCTTCGGAACCAATACGGAGATTGCAGGTTTGCAGCTGAACTATGATAAATACACAAGTGGTGAATCGCAGTCCAAAGATATCTACGCAAACGGAAGTAGCCTGATTTTTGCAGATTACTCCCATGTGCCGGGAACTGAATATCCGAACCTGTATGGCGGTTCCAAAGACAAGACCAAAAAAGGCGGGGACATCACCATCTTAAGCCGTGGGGACTGGATGAGGTTAAATGATGTCAGGGATTTCAAAACACTGACACTCGGAGAAAACACGAATGGCAGACCATATGTAACGATTTACGGAAAACTCGACAGTAATCAGACCGGTGTCACTGCAAACAGAACAGGAAAGCTGGTCCTGCATAATGCGGAGATTAGATTCTATGGAGATGCAGAAGGACATATCGGAAACGTGGAAGCAGATAAGAACACGAATACGATTAATATCCATAAGACGGCAGATGGTACAAAAACATTATATGTAGATAATGGCTTGAAGCTTGCGGATGCAGAGCAGAAAATTACTCTGACAATGAACGGAGTAGCTGCGTCAAGAAAGGATATCCTTGTTCAGCTCAAGGATGAAATAGCAGAAGAACAGGTGAAACTGGTGAAGAGCGGATGTGCTGGATATGATTCTATAAAGGCAACAAAAGATAAGAAAGCATTAATTCTTGAAAATATGTCTGCAATGAGATGGAAATATACCTCACAGTCGGGATTGGATGGATACTTTAGGGAATTTAATGGGTTGAGTGAAACTTCGTTGGCAGCTGAAGTCGGTGGAAAAAGTCCTTCCACCAAGGGAGACTGGTCACGATTCCAGAAGAAGGGGAAGACAAGCGGACTTGTTGAGATTGGCGAGGATGGAAGCCTGAAATGGATTGATGAGCCGGAGGTGAGTGCACAGGTCATTACCGGTTCCCAACCAAGTGAGTATTATTGGTCTTTTGGAACACTGCTTGGTGAATTTAATCCTTTAATCTCGTCGGTTGATAATGCAGATACATCATCTTCGATAGAGCTGGATTTTGGAAATGATGGAACAGCCGGATCTGGTTCGATCTTTAAATGGGTGGACGGATATCCACTTATTATGGATAATATGCAGTTATCCATCAAAGGATTTCGAATTGGTGACGAAAACCAGTGGAATGGACATGAAGCAACTATCAAAGGAATCTCCTTAATGGGAAATCAGGTGCTGCGTCTGGATTCTGCTTATGGTAATGGTTATGGCTGGATAGTTAATAGCTGGGGTAACAAGCTGGAATATGGACCAAATGCAATTGGTGTGTATTCCGGATGGAGTAACGGGTATCCAGAATCACCGGATGCCATTGTACAGGTAAGACTTGCAGATAATATTACAATGAACCCGGCATATCAGTTAGGCTGGAAGGTAGGAAGTGTTATGATTCAGTCAGGTAAAGCAATACCGGATAATGAAATCAGTATTATAAACTTCCTGAAGACGGCACAGATTGATCTAAAAGAGAATAACACTGTAAAATTTGCCGGCATATATGGTATGGATGTAAAGGATACACTGGTAGAATTTCTTGGCACTGGAAAAGTTTATATGACCAATCTGGTGCAGACAAGAGGTAACTATGGTATTACGGAAGCAACAGATAAAATTTCTGCGAATACGGTTCTTTTAAGAGGCGGAGATGTCACAGTTGCAAAAGGAAGGACAGATATGGATTCCGATGCGATTTATGTCAAGAAAGAACTGACTATGAATGGCTTTAAATTCAAGGGAATGCGTGTGGAAGGAACACAGACAGGAACAAAAGAAGCAGCGTTGAGAGAAAATGAAGTGTTTGCAAAAGCAGAGAGCACATCATTGGATGCAACAGATTTTGTATTAGAGAATCCAGCAGATGGAGATTCCGGACTTTACTTTACAAGTAAAGATGAGGGAAAAACCATTTATGTAAAGAAATTTACAAAACCAGACAGTACAGAAGCATTGGACAAACCAATCGAAGTAGATCATCCAGATGGTACAAAGCATTATTACGCAACATACGAGTCAGCGCTTACAACGGATGAGATGGCAAATGCAATAGAAGGAACCTATACCATCCGAAACCTGGTGGAAAGAGAATTCACAGATTTAGATGCAGAAGCACTGAAAACGTTCTCAAGTAAAAATGTCAGTCTGGTCTTCGAATCAGGAACAAGAACAGACAAAGACGGAGCGGCAGGAACCCTTTATCGTGTCCGTATGAGAGTGCAGAACCTGGAACTCCCGGCAGGCGTGGATGTGACTTTCCAGAACATCGTAATGAAATATGATGAGGGAACACAGACAGAAGCGAAAGACAAAAACGGCAAGATCACAAGTTATGATATGACATTTGCAGGAAACGGCGGAACACTGGCATTTGGAGAAGGAGTTGTATTCCTCAAACATAACGATGAAGTCATGACTCCAACCATTTACGGTGGATCTACAACAAAAGACTTAAATCAGGATTCAAGCGTGCTGATTAAAGCAAACTGTGAAGCAAAATTTGCAGCAGTATACGGAGCCGGAACAAAAGCGCAGACCGGTAAGGCAAGCGTAGCTATCTACGGCGGAACTGTAGGCAAACTCTTCGGAGCAGGAACTGGTAACGGAACCGTAACTGGCAATGTAACCGTAAACGTATCCGGTGGAACCATCAGCAGTCCAATCTACGGTGGTGGAGACGGCGCAGGGGTAACCGGAGATACAGCAGTAACAATAAACCATGACAAACTGGGGGAAGCAGGAATCTTCCAGTCCATCTATGGCGGTGGAAAAGGTGCTAAGGTAACAGGAAATACTACAGTTACCGTAACAGTTCCAAACAAGGCAGATGCAGCTACCTTTAGTATGGATACCATCAGTGGTTCCGGAACAAATGAAGAGGGAACTGCACTGGAAAATAACGTAACCGGTGACAAAACCGTTACCATTGCTATGAAGAACAGCGATCAGTCAGGTACACTGGAACTCAAGACACTGGCTGGATTTACCACACTGAACCTTGGGGATGAAAATGCATCTTACAATCACTCCATCTTCAAGGTAAGCGACCGATTCGACAGCAATGCACAAGAGAATAATGTCGAAAGAACTGGTACAGTCAACTTAAAACATTCCTCTCTTACAGTAAACAGCAGTAAGCAGGGACATATCGGAAGCATGGTGGTTTCCGGAGAAAGTGAACTGAACGTATACAAAGCAGAAAGCACCAGTCCACTGAAAGTGGATGGAACCGTGACGGTAGAGAAGGGAATACGTCTCCGAATCAATGCGATGAAAGACGGTACAGAGGACAATGCACTTGGAGACAGAATCCTTGAGTTTAAAACGTCAAGTCATGCAAATCGAAACAGCTATGTAGACGGAAGCGGTAAAAATCTGAGTGTTGGAACGGAAAAGGGATTCATCCTGTTTAAGGATTCGACTGGTCATGATGTATCCAGTTGGGTAGAATATCCTGGTGCAGATGCTGGCGCATTAACGGACAAACTGGATGCAAACGTCAATCAAACGACCGTTTCAAAGATTCTGCATTTTGATTATGATGCAGGAAATGGAGACGCAGTAAGAGACGGATACGTAATCGCAGTTCCAAAGGATATCACAGAGGCAGCTGAACAGGTGAAATACTCCAAAGTGGATTCTGGATTCTGTAAAGATGGAACATTCAGTGAGACATTCGTACAGACGTTTACAGAGGGTACAGACTACTGGAAGATCACATTTACAAAAAATGCGGATGGAAATGGAGCAACAGGTGCAACACCAGCAATTGAGATTAATAACCAGAGCTTTATCTATGTTGCACATATCGTATGTGACGCTGTGGGTGAGGATGAAAGGAGAAATCATGTCACTACCTTTATCGTAGACACCAGTGCACCGAAACAGGATACCGAAGCTACAAAAGTGGAACAGATTGACCAAGATGGTGCGACAGAAAGTGTTACGTATACACTGTCAGTGACAGACCCAGTCTTAGCGCAGGAGAATTTACCGGCGAAAGATGAAGCTGGAAAGACCCATATGACCTACACACCAGCAGGAATTGACCAGGTATTCTGGGCAATCAGCGGTGAGAAAGATAAGAACTATGTCAATGCCAAAGCCGATGCACAGGCAGCACAGAGAGAAGCGAAAGTGGACCAGCCAGATGGAACCGGACTCAATGGAACCGGAACTGCAACTGCAGACGGAAAGATTGAGCTTACCATCTCGAAAGCAAAACTTGACAAGGCAAAGGAAGATGGCAAAAATCTCTGGGTATATGTCAAAGACGGTGAGAATAATACCATGAAGATGATGATTAACTTAAATGAGGATGTCATCAATGTAAGGGTACCACTGAACGTCAATGTGGTGGCAGTCAAGAAAGCAGAAGGCGGAGATTGTGAATTGTTGGCACCGAACTGCTACGTAGTCAATGACGGAAGCAAAGAAGTCACTGCAGCGGTGAATGGATTTACAACTAAGGAAGCGAAAAATCTGAAACTGGTGAAGGATAAAGCCGCAGACCAGACTTATGGAGCAAATGAGATTGCCCTGCAGCTGATGCCATCGACAAATGGACAGACAAAAAATACCTTTGACAAAACAAATGTACTGACACTGGGCAGAACGAACATGCTGAACATTGGAACGATGCAGCCAAAGGATAACGAGGGAAGAATCATCGGATACACCTTTGATGCCGCGTACAATGTGAAAGAAATCAATGTTCCAGACGAGTGGATCTCCAATACGATGAGTTATCATTTTACAGTGAAGAAATAATAATGAGAAGCTAAAAGATCCATAAGACAGAATAAAAAAGGAAAGACAGCCTGTATCTTGGAAAGATAATTACCAGATACAGGCTGATTTTTTTATTATTAAAAAGTGTAATATTGCTTGTCATAATAAGAAAACACAGATATAATACTTATAAAGGAACATTAAGTGTAGTAAATGTCCGCACTGCATGACTATGTTTCTTGAAAAAACTTACATTAAGCAGAAAGGAAGAGGGAATGAGAAAAAGAAAAAAACAGATAGCAATTGTTCTTATGTTTTCTTTGATTCTGTCTCTGGTTTCACCAAAGGCGGCAATGGCTGCTTTTATAACGGATGAAGCACAGGAAGCACTTAACAGGATTAATGAAATCAGACTTGAAGCCAAAAATGAGGGAATTGTAGCAATTAAGGGAAATTCTGACAGCCAGTTTAGCAATTCACAAGTCGCAAATGGAAATGCTCTTAAATGGTCGAAATCGGCAATTCAAATGGCTAAGGTGAGAGCAGAAGAATGTGAAAAAAATGGGAAGATTAGTCATACACGCCCGGATGGCAGTACGGCAGTGAATATTGTTGGGACGTATAGTCTGGAAAATTTAGCACAGGCATGGGGACAAAAGCAAACGATGTTAGCGGCCGTAAATGGATGGTATTCTGAAAAAGATGCTTATTTACATCATCTTCGTTATCTAAAGGGAGAGGAAACTGCTGATACAACAGAGCAGTGGGGGCATTACTCGACTATGATTGCGAATGAGTTTGTAAGTGTTGGTCTTGGTACTGTTTATTATTTGGGAACAACCCAGTATGGTTATGAAAGCATAACTGCCGGAGAATTCACGAATGCTGTGGATTATACAGACAAATATGAGGAAGACGCAGGAAGTACAGAAGGTCCGGATGGTATCCATGACATTTTTACAGCAAAAGATTCAAGCAAACTTGAGGTGTTTCAAGCACGTATTCTCAACAGGCTTCTTTATCGTGATGAGGTAATTGATGTATCAGATATTGATATTTCTCCAACAGAAATTACATATTCAAATGGAAGCAATACACTTGTGGGCGAGTATGCTGCAAGAGAGATTGTAAGGAATAATCCGTTGCATTCTAATATTTCTACAATGGGTTTTCCAGAGTTTACTTATAAAGCAAATGGAAATGTTGCAACTGTTAAGTTCAGTTATCATCCAGTATGGACAAAAGAGTTTGTGAAACAGGTACTTGCTGGATATGATGATGCGATGTCTCTTATAAATAAAGGGGATAGTGATTTTGCAAAAATTTTAAAACTTCATGACTGGATTGTAAAAAATGTTTCCTATGGTATGCTTAAAAATGCTTCTGATTACGCAGTCGGTGCACTTGCCAACAAATCTGCTGTGTGCGGTGGATATGCGCAATGTTATCAGTTTTTGCTTAGTCAGGCAGGAATTAAAAGTATCTATGTTGCAGCGCAGACCCAAAAAGAACCGCATGCGTGGAATTTAGTTCAATATGAGGGACATTGGTTTCATGTTGATTGCACCTGGGATAGAGGTGTAGGAATAAATCCAACAGTAAAACATGATTACTTTATGAAAAATGATGAGGAATTTAATGAGAATGGAGCGCACACAGAAGATTGGAAAGCTCCGGAGAAAAACTATCCGCAGGGAAACAAATGCAGGATCAAAAATAAGTTCTATTCGGATAATACAGAAATTGCACAGGATGAGCAGATTCAGGCAAATCCAATTGAATTGAAACATGAATATGATACTTCACAGCCATATCACTGGTCAGAGACAGAACACTGGGGAGTTTGTAAAGCTGGTGTGGAAATCAGAGAACAGCATCAGGGGAATCCATGCAGCGTTTGCCATTATGAACAGGTAATAGAATGTAAACATCAATGGACGGAAAAGAAAGATGAGAAAAACCACTGGCAGGAGTGTGAGCTG
>JAIIAN010000339.1 GCA_022717655.1 Bacillota bacterium
AAAATAAGAAAAAATAAATAAGAGCACACTTTATGGACCGGAGTGGCAGAACAAAGAATGTGCCTTGGCATATTCTCGCACCTGTGGCGGTTGCTTGTAAGATTCTCCGGTCCGGCTCTGAAAAACTACATAAAAAAGGAGAAAATGCTATGAAATACATGTTTGCATCCGATATTCACGGTTCTGCTTATTACTGCAAAAAAATGTTAGAAGCTTATGACAAAGAAAAGGCAGACCGTCTGGTTCTGCTTGGTGATATTCTTTATCATGGACCAAGAAATGATTTACCGAAGGACTATGCACCAAAGGAAGTTATTGCCCTGCTCAATGAAAGAAAAGATGATTTATATGTAGTAAGAGGAAACTGTGATGCAGAAGTAGACCAGATGGTATTAAAATTCCCGATTATGGCAGATTACTGCATTATTATGGATGGAGAACGTACCATTTATGCAAGCCATGGACATATTTATAATGAAAATAATCTTCCGCCGTTAAAGAATGGTGATATTTTCATTCACGGTCATACACACGTACTGCGTGCAGAAAAGAGAGAAACTTATACCATTTTAAACCCAGGTTCTGTTTCGATTCCAAAAGAAGGAAATATTCCGACTTATGCAGTATTAGAAAACGGTGTCTTTTCCATTCGTGGCTTTGAGGGAGAAGTTGTGAAGGAGATTACTTTATAATGGATAAATTTGAATTGATTGCACCTTGCCATTTTGGTCTTGAAGCGGTTATGAAACGTGAAATCTTAGACTTAGGTTATGAGATTGTAAAAGTAGAAGATGGAAAGGTTACATTTTTGGGGGACGCAGAGGCAATTGTGCGTGCAAATATGTTCCTTAGAACCACAGAACGTATTTTATTGAAAGTCGGACAGTTTAAGGCAGTAACCTTTGAAGAACTGTTTGAGAAAACAAAATCGCTTCCATGGGAAAATTATATACCGGTGGATGGAAAATTCTGGATTAAAAAAGCAAATTCAGTGAAGAGTCAGTTATTTAGTCCATCCGATATCCAGTCAATTATGAAAAAAGCGATGGTAGAGCGTTTAAAATCCGTATACCACGTAGAATGGTTTGAAGAGGATGGAGCAAGTTATCCGGTTCGTGTGGCATTTATGAAAGATGAGGTTACAATTGGAATCGATACTTCTGGAATTTCCCTGCATAAACGTGGCTATCGTCAGGCAATCAGTAAAGCTCCGATTACAGAAACCTTAGCGGCAGCTTTGATTAAACTGACTCCGTGGAGAAAAGACCGTATTTTAGTAGACCCGTTCTGTGGAAGTGGTACATTTCCAATTGAGGCAGCAATGATGGCAGCAAATATTGCGCCTGGACTCAATCGAAATTTCTTATGCGAGGACTGGAAAAACCTGATTTCAAGAAAATACTGGTATCAGGTGAAAGAAGAAGCACAGGATATCATAGATTTGAATGTTCAGACCGATATTCAGGGCTATGACCTTGATGGAACAATTGTAAAATATGCAAGAGAAAATGCGGTACGTGCAGGCGTAGACAAACTGATTCATTTCCAGCAAAGAGATGTCAAAGATTTGAGTCATCCGAAAAAATATGGATTTATCATTACCAATCCACCTTATGGAGAACGTCTTGAAGAAAAAGAAAATCTTCCGGCATTGTATGAAACCATTGGAGCACGTTATAAAGAACTCGATTCATGGTCCATGTATCTGATTACTGCTTATAAAGATGCAGAGCGTTATATAGGAAGAGAAGCAGATAAAAACCGCAAGATTTATAACGGCATGATGAAAACCTATTTTTATCAGTTTATGGGACCGAAGCCTCCAAAACCAAAGAAAACAGTGGAATAAGAGGAAAGAGGATAAAAAATTATGAAACGAATGATTTTTGCGACAGGCAATGAAAATAAGATGAAAGAAATCCGTGAAATCTTAGGTGCACTTCCACTTGAAATCCTTTCTATGAAAGAAGCCGGTGTTTCGGCAGATATCGTAGAAGATGGAAAGACATTTGAAGAAAATGCATTGATTAAGGCAAGAGCAATCTGTAAACTTGCAGGTGAGATGGTGCTTGCAGATGATTCCGGACTTGAAATCGATTATTTAAATAAAGAACCAGGCATTTACTCAGCCAGATATATGGGAGAGGATACTTCCTATCATATCAAGAATAAGAGGCTGATTGACCGTTTAGAGGGCGTACCGGATGAGAAGCGAACTGCAAGGTTTGTGTGCGCAATTGCAGCAGTATTTCCGGATAGAAAAGAATTAGTGGTGAGAGGAACGGTAGAGGGCATCATTGGATATGAAGAAAAAGGGGAAAACGGATTTGGATATGACCCGATTTTTTACCTTCCAGAACGTGGATGTACGACA
>JAIIAN010000069.1 GCA_022717655.1 Bacillota bacterium
CCTGTGTACTATACTAATCTTCCATTTTTATTCTCTATTATAATATACCAGAACATTGGTAATATCAAGAATTATCTGACAGGATTTTCTCAAAAAGCAGGCCGGTCAAAAACCATAAAGGAGCATAATCTGCCCGAATTAAACCTTTATATTGAATTTGTGAACTACTGTAATCCCAGGGACAGATTTTAAAATACTTGAGCACACTTCCACTTGCCAGCTCCACACCGAAAATTCCCACCATATAAAAACAGCCCCTCAACAAAATCGGGACATGACGAATCTTTTTCGATATCGGTCCGATACAGGCAGCTACTCCATAAATCGGAAACATCCATAAAGAAGAAGTTCCTTTTAAACTGAAATCTTTTCGTATCGCACTTAAAACTCCGGTAAAAATCAGTTCCAGACACCAGCCGGTTATCCCACACACAATAAATGGTTGTCTTTTATCCATTCTTATCTCTTCTTCTCCCTTCTTTTTTTCGTTTCTATCCATTTTATAATAGGTTTCCCTTTCCTTTTTTCTCTATTCTGTAAATAAAAAACTTGCGTGGTTTAAAGTGTCGGTGTATGATAAAAAGCGATACATCTTTAAAAGACAGATTTTTTACATACGAAAAGCGAAACTACAAAACTAAATAGAGAGGATTCAAGTACCATGTTAGATTTAGGAAAAATGCGTGATGAAATTGACGTGATTGACAGCGAAATAGTCCGTCTTTTTGAAAAACGAATGAAAATTTGCGAAAACGTGGCGCAGTTTAAAATTGAAACAGGGAAACCTGTTTTCGATAAAAGCCGTGAACAGGATAAATTAAAGACTCTTGGCGCTAAAGCAGGAAGCGATTTTAACCGCTGTGGAGTGGAAGAACTATTCCAGCAGATTATGTCCATCAGCCGAAAACGCCAGTATCAGCTTTTACAGGAAAACGGAATTGAAGAACCAAGCGATTTTACAAAAATTGATTTTATTAACAAAGAAAATGTCACCGTTGTCTATCAGGGCGTCGAAGGGGCATACAGTTATGGAGCAATGAAAACTTTCTTTGGCGAAGATGTGAAAAATTATCACGTTGCAACCTGGAAAGACGCAATGGAAGAAATCAAATGCGGACGTGCCGATTATGCCGTTCTGCCAATTGAAAATTCAACTGCCGGAATTGTACAGGATAATTACGATTTACTGACCGAATATGACCATGTAATCGTAGGCGAACAGATTATCCGCTGTCAGCATGTGTTAACTGCGCTTCCTGGTGCAACTCTTGATACAATTCGTACGGTTTATTCCCATCCACAGGCTCTGATGCAGTGTCGTGAATTTTTAGATGCTCATAAAGAGTGGCGTCAGATGGAATGGAGCAATACCGCTGCAGCGGCTAAAAAAGTATCTGAAGAACATGATTTGTCACAGGCAGCCATCTCAAGCAGTTATGCTGCCGAGTATTTTGGACTGAATATCTTAAGTGAAAACATTTTTACAAACTCTGATAATTCTACCCGTTTTATTATTGTTGCAAAGAAAAAAGTTTACGCAAAAGATGCTCATAAAATCAGTGTCAGCTATGAACTTCCTCATGAAAGCGGAAGCCTTTATAACAGCCTGTCTCACTTTATCTACAATGGCTTAAATATGACAAAGATTGAATCCCGTCCAATTCTGAAACGCAACTGGGAGTACCGCTTCTTTGTTGATTTTGAGGGAAATTTAAGTGACAGCGCCGTTAAAAATGCCTTAAGAGGATTAAGAAGCGAAGTTCAGAACTTACGTGTTCATGGGAACTACTAATATCAGTGAATGACAAAATTTACTTTTGACGCTCACAGCACAATGTTATTACTTAGAAGATTTGCAAAGCGTTATTAGTTATTTAGAAAGAAGGAAACACAAAATGATAAATTTAAACGAATGTATTTTATATCGTAATTTTGAGCATGGAGAACTCTTAGACCAGATGGTTTCTATTATCCACGCTTATGAATCAAAAGAGCTGTCCGATGCCGCTCTTTTAGAAGAAAAACGCACGCTTTATTACAACTGCATGAATCAGCTTGTTGAAATGGCAGGTGCCTACGGTTTTTCTGATAATCTGTGGCATGATTATCTTACATTTTTACTTGTCAATCATGAAAATGCTTTTAGTACTGCAAGCGAAATTCGTGGTACGGTGGATGGAACCATCAATGAACTGGCAAAACATGATTTTGAAATTTTTAAACAGCTCTATGACTTTGATTTAGAAGTACTCGACTCTGTTTTCTCTACCGGCTGTGCTGCGCTTCTTTGTCATTACAAAAACATCGACGGAAACAGTAAAATGTTTAACAAACGAATCCGTGACCGAATCTGCACCTTAAGTGACCGTTTAAGTGAATCTGTTTCTACAGAAGAATTTATGGACGACATGGTTCAGTTCTATAAAGATTTCGGTGTCGGAAAACTCGGACTTCATAAAGCCTTCCGCCTTGAACACAGAACCAGTGATGATACAGTACGCATTGTCCCAATCACCAGAATTGCACATGTTCAGTTAGATGACCTGGTTGGATATGAAATCCCAAAGAAAAAACTGATTGACAATACAGAAGCTTTTATTAACGGAAAACGTGCAAATAACTGTCTGCTCTTTGGGGATGCCGGAACCGGTAAATCCTCCAGTATCAAAGCTATCTTAAATCAGTATTACGACCAGGGCCTGCGTATCATCGAAGTTTATAAACATCAGTTTAAAGACTTAAACGATGTCATTGCACAGATTAAAAACCGTAATTACAAATTTATTATCTACATGGACGACTTATCCTTTGAAGAATTTGAAATCGAATACAAATATTTAAAAGCCGTTATCGAAGGCGGTCTTGAAAAGAAACCAAATAACATTTTAATTTATGCAACTTCAAACCGCCGTCATCTGATTCGTGAAACCTTTAAAGATAAGAGTGACCGTGATGAAGAACTGCATACCAATGATACCGTACAGGAAAAACTTTCTCTGGTTTCCCGTTTTGGTGTCACTATCTATTTTGGTTCTCCGGAAAAGAAAGAATTCCAGAATATCGTCCTTGCCCTTGCAAAGAAAAACAATATCGAAATGGATGAAAACGAACTGCTCTTAAAAGCGAATGCCTGGGAATTACAGCATGGTGGTTTATCCGGAAGAACTGCTCAGCAGTTTATCGACTATCTGCTTGGACAGCAGTAAAAACAGTTATAAAAAGACAACTATTTTAAGTAAAAGATTGAAATAGAAATAAAAGTAAAAGCAAAAAAAGAAAGCATAAGGTTACGAGCTGTAATCTCATGCTTTCTTTTTTGTATCCAGCAAAACTGTAAGCCGGGTTATGTCGTGAATAATCATCTATCTAGTTCTGCTGTTGCCAACAGACTCAAGCGACCTACCTAAAAGCGTGACGGGCCGCCACATTGCTTTTTATTCGGTCTTGCTTCGGATGGGGTTTACATGTGCCCTCTCTGTTACCAGAAAGGCGGTAGTCTCTTACACTGCCCTTCCACCCTTACCGGCATAAGCCGGCGGTATATTTCTGTTGCACTGTCCTTAGAGTCGCCTCCACCGGATGTTATCCGGCACCCTGCCCTATGAAGCCCGGACTTTCCTCACCTGGCCCCTTTCGGTCCTGCCAGCCGCGATTATTCATCTTACTGGACACAAACGCCATTTTAACACACTGTCTTTATTTTGTAAACTCTTTTTTCGGGAATTCTGTGAACTCCCCCAGACTTTCGCTTAGAAGTCGGAGCTTCTTGCTTAAACGTCGAAGCATCCTCCGCCGATAAATTCGCGAAGCAGAGAGTTAGCCGGAACTGCCTCACCCGGCATCCCTACAAAATAATCAAAGAATTTCAATAGACGTTTTGCTTCATGATATTCCGGTTCCTCTGGTGAAATTCCAAATAATAATGGTTCTGCATAAATCTTTAACACGGCAAGTTCATAAATCAATGCGGAGTTAAACATCACATCAGCACTTTCCTGATATGGGAAAATATTTGCCTCTTCTCCTCTTCGTACAGAATTCCACATGGCAATCGTATCTTTTGCGGAAGTTCCTCTGGTTCGTGCATCCCTCACAATTCTGCGGATTAAACGACCATCGGTTGTCGGAATTCGGTTATGTTCATCTACATTTAACTGAGTCAGTGCACTGACGTAAATTTTAAATTTATTTTCTTTTGGGAGTGTCTCGCTTAACTTATCATTTAAGCAGTGGATTCCCTCAATGACCAGAATATCCGACTCTTCTAATTTTAAGAAATTCCCCTTGTATTCCCGCTTTCCGGTCTTAAAATTATAAGTTGGAATTTCTACTTTTTCTCCACGAAGCAGAGCGTTCATGTCATCATTAAACTGTTTGACATCGATTGCTTCTAAACATTCAAAATTATAATTTCCATCTTCATCAAGTGGAGTATATTCCCGATTCACAAAATAGTTGTCGACCGCAATCGGATGAGGCCTTAGTCCATGTGCCGATAACTGAATCGACAGGCGATGGGAAAATGTTGTTTTTCCGGAGGATGACGGACCGGCTATCATAATAAATTTCTTATGTCCTGCCTCCACAATCTGGTCTGCGATTTTTGCAATCTTTCCTTCCTGCAGAGCTTCCGCAATCAGTATCAGTTCATTTGCGCCCTGATGGGTAATCTGATTATTTAAATCTCCAACCGTCTCTGTCCGCATCATTTTACCCCAGATATTTGCCTCTTTCTGCACCTGAAAAATCTTCTGGCGGGGTTCAAACGGCGGTACGGTTTCAGGGTCTTTTCTCTCCGGAAGCTGAAGCACAAATCCCTCATCATAAGGATATAAATCAAAATATTTGATATAACCCGTATGATGAACCATAAATCCGTAGAAATAATCTTCAAATTCCTCAATGCTGTAGATATTTACTCTGGAAACTCTGCGGTAACGAAACAGATTTTCTTTATCATACATTTTGTGCTTATGAAACAGGGAAATCGCCTCATCTGTTCCGACACTGCGTTTCATCACCGGAATTTTCTTTTCTACCAGTTCCAGCATATACTCTTTTACTTTCAAAAGAAAATCTTCTGTAATTGCAACATCGCCATCCACAGTCACATAATATCCCGAACTGACTGCATAATGGATGACGGCTTTTTTAATCTTATCATGCCCTGCTACATTATACAGTGCCTTTAATAACAGTAAAATTGCACTGCGCTTATAGGTCTTATGACCAATCTCATCTGCTGTTGTGATAAATTCCAGCGTTCCATCCTGTTTGAGCCTCTTATGCAGTTCCCGTAACTTTCCATCTTTCATCACAAGCACAATCGGATATTTTGTCGCACCTTCATACTCTTTTACAATCTCTGCATAAGTAATCCCCATCGGATACTCTCTTGTCTTTCCAAGAATCTTTACTGTAACGGTCTTTTTTTCCATAATGTCCGCCTCCTGTTAAGTCCTATCGGAACGCTTTTTCCAACTCTAACTACAGCACCTTAAAAGGATGAACCACCTGCATTTTCTTTATTTCCAGTTCTCCTTCAAGCGCCTGAAGCTCTTTTTCCATATAATCCATAAAAATATACTCTGTACCATAATGTCCGGCATCAATAATACATACACCCTGTGCTACTGCATCAATTGCAAAATGATAATCCGCATCTCCGGTTACATAGACATCTGCCTGATGTTTCAGCACTTCTTTTATCAGGCTCTTTCCTGAACCGGTACAGACTGCCACTTTCTGCACTTCTTTTTCCAAATCTCCATAGACAGTCACAGACGGCAGTTTCAACTGTGTTTTTACAAAATCTGCGCACTCTTTTAAGCTCATTTTCTGTGCCAGATTTCCTACTCTGCCAAGACCTTCTATCCTTTTTTCATCACTATAGGTCACTTCAAGGACTTCACGGTCTTTTAAATTCAGAAAATCTGCTGATAACTCTGCCATTCCAAGAATATCAAAATTCGTATGCATCGCATAATAACTTATGTCGTGCTGAATCATTTTTATGATTCTTCTGCCGATAAAATCATCTGCTGTCACTTTTTTCATTGCTGAAAAAATCAGCGGATGATGGGTAATTATCATATCTGCCTTTTCTTTTATGGCTGTTTCTAATGATTCATCGGTCACATCTAAGGCAAGAAAAATCTTATGCACTTCTTTTTCTTTATCTCCGACTAAAAGCCCTACATTATCCCAGCTTTCAGCAAAATCAGGTGCATATTTTTGTTCTAATACCTCTATTATCTCTTTACATTTCATAACTGTTTAATGCCTCTTTTATATATTCCAAATCACATTCAATTTCTTTTTGGCGTGCTTTTGCGGATTCGGTATCTGCGGATTCTAAACGTGCTTTTACCATTTTCAGTGACTGCTGTTCTTTTAATAAAAACTGATAGAGCACTTGATTTTTTTCTTCTAAGAGTTTTTTTCCAAAACGGTAATCGATTTCACGCTGATACACTTCCCTGCCTTTTTTTGCCTTCATCATCGGGTAATACTTTCCATCTTCAAGCACCATCGCTTCCTGTTCAATACAGTATCCTTTCTGATGAAGGAAACGTCGAAAATGTGTCAGTTCCGATTGTGGCTGCAAAATGAGATAGGAGACACTTTTTAATGTCTCCTCTCCCTCTTCTATGATTTTTTCCATTAATGCCCCGCCCATTCCCGCAATCACTACGGCGTCCGCTTCACTTGGTTTCAATGCACGGACCCCGTCGGAGAGACGGGTGGTTATGTATTCCCCCAGCCCGTATTCACGAATATGAATCTTTGCCCTCTCAAGCGGTCCTTTATTCACATCCATGGCAATGGCTTTGGGTATCACGCCTTTCTGATACAGATAAATCGGAATGTATCCATGGTCACAGCCTACATCAGCAATCACACTGCCTTTTTCTACAAAAGAAGCCACTGTTTCTAGTCTTTTTGAAATCTGCATCTTTACGCTCTCTTTCCTAACGTCTGTCTAGTGTCCTGTCTCAATGATATTCTGAAAGTCAATGATAACTAGTCCAGATAATCTTTTAACTTACGGCTTCTGCTTGGATGACGCAGTTTTCTAAGTGCTTTTGCTTCAATCTGACGGATACGCTCTCTGGTTACGCTGAACTCTTTTCCAACTTCTTCAAGGGTTCTTGCTCTTCCATCATCCAGACCAAAACGCAGGCGCAGAACTTTCTGTTCTCTGTCTGTTAAAGTACTTAAAACTTCTACTAACTGTTCTTTTAACAGCGTAAAGGCAGCAGCATCTGCCGGTACCGGAACATTATCATCCTGAATGAAATCTCCAAGGTGACTGTCCTCTTCTTCACCGATTGGTGTTTCAAGAGACACCGGCTCCTGGGAAATTTTTAAAATTTCACGAACACGGTCAACAGACATATCCATTCTTTCTGCAATTTCTTCCGGCTGAGGTTCTCTTCCTAATTCCTGAAGCAGCTGACGAGAAACACGAATCAGTTTATTGATGGTTTCAACCATGTGAACCGGAATACGGATGGTACGTGCCTGGTCTGCAATTGCTCTTGTAATTGCCTGACGAATCCACCAGGTTGCATAAGTAGAGAATTTATAACCTTTACGATAATCAAATTTTTCAACGGCTTTAATCAGACCTAAGTTTCCTTCCTGAATCAAATCAAGAAACAGCATGCCTCGTCCTACATAACGTTTTGCGATGCTGACTACCAGTCTTAAGTTTGCTTCTGCAAGACGTTTCTTTGCGGCTTCGTCTCCTTCTTCCATTCTTTTTGCCAGTTCGATTTCCTCTTCTGCACTTAAAAGCGGAACTTTACCGATTTCTTTTAAGTACATACGAACAGGGTCCTCAATGCTGACACCTTCCGGAACAGACAAGTCGATATTTTCCATATCTACTTCGTCCTCTTCGCTTAAGTTTACTTCATCATCGTCACTAAGCAGAAATGTATCATCAGAATCTCCCTCCGGAATACGAAGCACATCAATTCCGTAAGCTTCGAGATATTCATAGAGTTTATCCATTGCATCGGAATCTAATTCCATATCTTTTAATACTTCATTAATTTCTTTGTATTCAAGAACATTTTTCTTCTTTTTGCCCATTTCCACAAGTTCGTGCAGTTTCTCGCTAAATTTTGCCATATTCATTTCCATAATCGTTCCATCCTCTCATAACTTATTTATATCTTTACCTCAATCAAAAGAAATATGCAGTGTGATTTTTCCACTTTGTATTTCTTCCAGACGTTTTCTGGCTTCTAAAAGTTTTTGCAGTCCATTCATATCTGTCGGTGCCAGATTTGATGTCTGATAGGCTATGCTGTCCCGTTTCAATCTGCATACTGTTTCACGAATCGCTTGTTTTCGCTCTTCATCTCCTTCCAAATGCAAAGTTGCGTGAAATAAGGATGTCACTTCCTTTTGTTCTTCACTGTCTGTAAAGCGGTTTAAAAGCTTTGCCGGATTGACTGCGTGTTCTTCTTCATACTGCGTAAACAGCAGTTTTGCAACTTCCCGATACAAAGGTGTTGTAAAATCATCCGACGTAATATAGCTGTTTATTGTCTCAAACATTTTTGGATAAGAAGTCAGCCAGGTCAACATCAGTTTTTGGGAAACTTCTTTTCCATTTTCTTTTTTCCTTGCTTTTTTTCTGTCTGTCAGATTTTCGGCTTTTGGCTGTGTCACTCTCCTGCCCGAAAGTGCCATATTGTTTACCATCCGCCGTAAATCTTCCGGCAGAATCTGATATTTTTTTGAAATACTTTCGATATAATTGTTCCGTTCCAGTTCTTCTGAAAATTCTAATAACTTTTCAGCAACCGCACGGTAAAATTCGGTCTTGCTTTCCGGGTCATTAAAATCATATTCTTTTTCCATGACCTGTACTTCAAACAGAAAATAATTCATTGCATTTTCAAGCCGTTCTTCAAATGCTTCCATCCCCTCTGCCTTGATAAATTCATCGGGGTCTTTATAAGGTGATAAATTCACGACTTTTGGCCGAAGTCCTGCTGCCCTTAAAATCGGAATTCCTCTAAGCGCAGCCTTTTGTCCGGCTTCATCACTATCGTAAGTCAATAATACCTCTTTTGTATATCTTCTCATCAGACTGGCATGCCCCGAAGTTAAGGCTGTACCGAGTGATGCAACTGCATTGGTAAATCCCGCCTGATGCATGGAAATCACATCCATGTAGCCTTCACAGATAATTAAATAATTTTTTCTGGTTCTCCTTGCAATATTCAGTCCATATAAATTACGACTCTTATCGAAAATTTTTGTTTCCGGTGAATTCATGTATTTCGGCTGTGCATCTCCCATCACACGTCCACCAAAACCAATCACACGGTTATTGACATCCATAATCGGAAACATCACACGATTCCAGAATTTATCCTTCATTCCCTGTCTTTCGTCAAAAAAGAACAGCCCTGCCTCTTTTAAAATCTGGTCGGAATAACCCTTTGACTTTAAATATCGGTACAGACCATTGGAATAATTTCCAGTATACCCAAGTCCAAAGGCTTTTATGGTTTCTTCTGACAATTCTCGTCTCTGCAGATATTCCAGTGCTTTTTTCCCTGTTTCCTGCCTCAGCTGATAATAATAATACGCTGCTGCTTTTTTATTTATCTCTAGCAGAATCGTCTTTAAATCTGCCTCTGCCCTTGCCTCTTTTGAATACTCCTGTTCCGGAAGCTTGATTCCAGCCCGGTCTGCAAGATACTTTACTGCCTCAATAAAGGTAAAATTTTCATATTCCATAATGAAATTAAACACATTTCCTCCGGCTCCGCATCCAAAACAGTAATACATCTGTTTAGACGGGCTGACCGAAAAAGAAGGTGATTTTTCATTATGAAACGGACATAATCCAAAATACGAACTTCCTTTTTTCTGAAGCCTGACATATCCGGAAATTACATCCACAATATCATTTTTCATACGGACTTCTTCAATCACATCATCCGAATAATACATAATTAATAAACGCTCCACCCTTTGGGAATAAAAATTTCCCTGAATTTTTCCATCGAATACTGGTCTGTCATGCCTGAAATATAATCGCAGGCTACCCGCTCCTTTTGTTCTCCTTCTTCCAGAAGCTTTCGATACTCTGTCGACATTTTTTCAGGATTTTTTACATAATATTCATACAGAGTCTCCACTAACTGCTCTGCTTTTTTCTCTTCTTCTTTTGCCACAGGATTCAGATAAACCTCTTCAAACATAAATGCTCGAAGTTCTTTCATTCCTGCTTCAATTTCCGGTGACAGCAGGACCTCATCCCTGCCTTTACTGTTTTTTACAATATCATGAATCAACGTATTGAGCCGTTCCTTTGTCGTTTCTCCAAGAAGTTTTCTCAAATGTCTGGGTACTGCCTCTTCGGTAATAACCCCCGCACGTTTGGCATCATCCATATCGTGATGAATATAGGAAATCTTATCACTAATCCGGACGACCTGTCCTTCTAAGGTATGCGGTGTTCCGCTTGTCCTGTGATTCATCATTCCATCTTTGACTTCAAAGGTAAGATTTAATCCTTTCCCACCTCTTTCCAAACGCTCTGCAATCCGCACACTTTGTTTATAATGTGCAAACCCAAGGGGACACACCCTGTCTAAGGCTCTCTCCCCTGCATGACCAAACGGCGTATGCCCCAAATCATGTCCGAGTGCAATGGCTTCCACTAAATCTTCATTCAAGCGAAGTGCTTTTGCAATGGTTCTGGCTGTCTGAGACACTTCGATTGTATGAGTCAGCCGATTTCGGTAATGGTCTCCCTGAGGTGCTAAAAACACCTGCGTTTTATCTTTCAGTCTGCGAAATGCTTTAGAATGAATTATCCGGTCCCTGTCACGCTGATACATGGTCCGGATATCACATTCTTCCTCATAAGTTTCCCGTCCCCTGCTTCTTGCACTTTTTGCTGCATAGGGACTCAAAATTCTTTCCTCTTCCAGCTGTGTTTCTTCTCGTATTGTCACGGTCTATCACCCTTTCTGTGGAAAAAAAGCTGTCTCATATTAATTATTACAGGCAGATTTCTAAAATCCTTTTGTTTTTCGATATTTTTTTCTTAATTCTCACTTTCTTCTTTTATCGAAAAAACCTTTTCCTGATTATACGAAAAAACGGAAAAGCTTTTATTTCTAACAGCTTTTCCGTTTCTATTATGCGGGAGATGGGACTTGAACCCACACGACCTTTCGACCACTAGATCCTTAGTCTAGCCTGTCTGCCAATTCCAGCACTCCCGCTTCTTATTTATCGCTCTTGCCAAGCGACAAATAGAAGTATAGCACCAAAGTATTGTTTCGTCAATAATTTTTTTAATTTTTTTTAAATTTTTTTCTAATTTCTGCTTCTCCGGCTTTCAGCCTTGTTTTTAATTCACCTGCTGACAGGGATTCTTGTCCTTTTTCCTGGCTTTCTTTCTGATTTTCTTCTTGTATTTCTTTTCTACATTCCAATAATCTCTCATATTCATCTAAAATTCCCTGCCCATGAAAGACCAGATAGGCACCGGCGTCACTGCCAAGTGCCATCTTCACCCCATACTGCAGTGCTTTTTTGATATTTGTTTTTTCTTTTTCATAAATTGTATGTAAAAGTTCATCCGAAAACCGTCCACATCCAAACATATTTGGAACAACCGTAACTGTCGGCACCCAGACCATATCGGAATCTGCCAGACTCTTTATCGTCTGTTCTTCCATATAATTTCCATGTTCCACGCTGTCCGCTCCGGCTTCTATGAGTGCTTCTACTGCGTTTGTACCGTTTGTATGACACATCACAGCAAACCCTTCTTCGTGAGCAATATGAACCATTTCTTTGACTTCCTGCGGTTTTAAATCTTCTCCGGTAATTCCTCCATCGGTGTCAAAGTCCATAATTCCGGTTGTCATAATTTTAATGAAATCTCCGCCCTGTGCTTTCACTTCCTGAACCAGAGCCGTATATTCTTTTAAGGTATCAAATCCTTTTCCGACAATTTTTCCATAATGACCGTTTTTATGAATCGCAAAAATTGGAGTCCGATAATCAATCCCATATTCCGGTGCTAGTTCTTTTGCCCGCTTTGAGACGCCAAGTGCGTCGCCTCCATCTCTCACAAAGCAGATTCCACGCTTTTTGTAACATTCAAAATGACTGCGGATTACTGATTCATCCACCCCATTTTTATGACGCTTTACTGCATTTTTATAATTTTTTCCGTCCATGAAAATATGGGCATGACATTCTCCAAATTCAAATGGTGCTTCCCGATTTTCTTCACTCATTTTCCTCATCCTCTTTTGCCCAGCCGTAAGAACAGGTCACTGCCCGCTCCCAGCCTTTCATTTTTTTATCCCGTTCTTCTTTATCCAGGATTGGTTCAAAGCTCTGTTCAACTTCCCAGTTTTTAATAATCTCTTCCTTATTTTTCCAATATCCTACCGCAATCCCCGCAAGATAAGCCGCTCCCATTGCGGTTGTCTCCACACAGCCTGGACGTTTTACCGGAACCTGGACCATGTCTGCCTGTGTCTGCATCAAGAAATCATTTGCGCTTGCTCCACCATCTACTTTTAAAGAAGAAAGCGAAATTCCCGAATCTGCTTCCATTGCTTTTACGACATCACGCACCTGATAAGCTATGGATTCCAATGTAGCACGGATGATATGGTATTTATTGACGCCCCTTGTTAAGCCTACAATCGTGCCTCTTGCGTATTGGTCCCAGTATGGCGCACCCAGACCGGTAAACGCCGGAACGACATAACAGCCATTGGTATCCTCTACTTTTTTTGCCATGTATTCCGAATCTTCCGAGCTATCAATCAGCTTTAATTCATCCCGAAGCCACTGAATGGCTGCTCCTGCGACAAAGACAGAACCCTCAAGGGCATAATTTACCTTTCCATCCAGTCCCCAGGCAATGGTTGTAACCAGTCCGTTTTTGGAAAACACCGGTTTTTCTCCGGTATTCATCAGTAAGAAACAGCCTGTTCCATAGGTATTTTTTGCTTCTCCTTTATTAAAGCAGGTCTGTCCAAACAGTGCGGACTGCTGGTCTCCTGCTGCCCCAGCAATTGGAATCTCACCTCCAAGAAAGCTTGCATCTGTCTTTCCATAAATACAGCTTGACGGTTTTACTTCCGGAAGCATACTGCGTGGAATCTGAAGTTCCTCTAAAATTTCCTCATCCCACTTTAATTCATTGATATTATAGAGCAGGGTTCTCGAAGCATTGGAATAATCGGTCACATGCACTGCACCCTTTGTCAGTTTCCAAATCAGCCAGGTTTCTACTGTTCCAAAAAGCAGTTCCCCTTTTTCTGCCTTTTCTCTTGCTCCCTCTACATGGTCTAAAATCCATTTAATTTTTGTACCGGAAAAATACGCATCAATAATCAAACCGGTTTTCTGACGGAAAGTTTCTGTGAGTCCTTTCTTTTTTAAGGAATCACAATACTGGGAAGTTCGCCTGCACTGCCATACAATTGCATGATAAATCGGTTCTCCACTCTTTTTATCCCATACAATCGCAGTCTCTCTTTGATTGGTAATTCCAATTCCTGCAATGTCCGAAGCCGTTGCTCCGATTTTCTGCATTGCTTCTACTGCAACTCCAAGCTGACTGGACCAGATTTCATTTGCATCATGTTCCACCCATCCTGGTTTCGGAAAATACTGGGTAAATTCTTTCTGTGCCAGACTGACCTTCTCTCCTTTTTCATTAAAAAGAATACACCGGTTACTGGTTGTTCCAGCATCCAGCGCCATCATATACTTTGCCATACCTGCATCCTCCATCTGCCTGAAAAAAAGAAGCTGCCCTGCCAAAAGAGTTCTTTTAGCCTGACAGCCTTTTTTCCTGTTCTTTTTTATTTTCATCTGGTCTTATTTTATCGCGTTTTCATCGGTTTGTAAAGTAGACATTCCGATTCGACTTTGCTTCACATAGAAAATTTTGGAACGAATCTCATCCTGCTTCTGCTGCTTAAATCTCTTCAAACAAATTAGAAACTTTAATTCCCAGTACATCTGCAATCTTAAATAATGTATCAACTGAAATCTGAGTCGGCATATTCAATGCTTCAATATTACTCATGTGTGTCCGGCTGATGCCAACCTCTACTGCTAACTGTGCCTGTGTCATCTTTTTCTGTTTCCGATAATTTGAAATCTGTACCCCTAAGTCCTGTAATCTTTTATCCTGTTCTCTCATAAATTTATCTTCTCCTTTTTTCTAATCATGTAACCTATACTTTGCTCACCTTCATTATGCAACATATTTTATGGCTTATCCATACTG
>JAIIAN010000070.1 GCA_022717655.1 Bacillota bacterium
CGGGATACCAACCAGATGGAAGGTCAGGATCCGAGTGTCAACCGTGTTACAGACGAGATGCTGTATACAGAAAAAGTGTTGCTTGTTGGAGACTATCAGTTGAAAGTAAGTGACATTGCATCTTACAAAGATGAAAACGCAGAGGTTTATTTCGAGAAAGATGAACCGGTTACGATTCGATTTAAGAGCAGCAATGCGACAGAATTTCAGCCAGAGAAAGTGGTTATAGATGGAAAAGAATGTAGCGTAGAGCAGAAAGATGACGGATATCAGACACAGATAGACGGATTTGCTACAGCAGGAAAGAAAGAGATTACAATGGAATCTCTGATTCTTGGCAATGGAAGAAAGTTTGCAGTGACATCGAATAACAAGCTGGCGATTGAGGTATTGAAGGATGCTCCGACGGTGGAAGACTTTACCTATAAAGAGTCAGAAAATAATGCAATTGAGGTAAACTTCCGACTAATCGATGAGGAAGAGGCATTCCAGACAGGACAGATTGTAGTGACAGATGACCAGCAAAAGGAAATCAAAATACAGGAAATCAAGAAAGGTGAGAATACACTGACCTTTGAGAAACAATCTTCGGAAAGCTATTATGCAAAGATTCTGGGAACTTATGATCGGGACAGCAATGCACTGGAAACTGGAAAGAATGAATATCAGGATCAGATTCTGGTTGAGGAAGAAATCGCAGTATCAGGAGACCGTAAGATTGAGATGAAAGACGTTCTTGACGTGACGGTTTATAAAAAAGACGGAGATACAGTAAAAGAAGCAGCTTCTATTGAACCGCTTTATTTGAACTATGAATATTATCGAAACCAGTATTTTGCACATGTCCAGATGAAAGACTTGCCGGATTTTTATGCAAAAATCAAAGGCTATCGAATTGAGGATAACTTATGTTATCTGGAACTGGAATATGAGAATGCAACACAGTATACCAGTGAGGGACAGCAGCAGAACAAACTGGAAGTTGTATATGGAGAGATGGAGGATGATACTGCCAATAGCAATTCATTTGCGGTATTAATGTCAAAGATTAAACGGAATCCGACGGGAACCATTGTACTGACCAGAGATTATGATGCCTCTACTTATGTAGGAGATAGGACCTCACTGGCGGGAGCAGATTTTGAATTCCAGGGAACCATTGATGGAAATGGACATACGATTTATAATCTGAATGCTCCGTTATTTGACGTGCTTGATGGGGCAACGATTGAAAATCTGAAATTTGAAAATGTATACATGAACAATAAAGCTGGAACTGAAGTTGGTGAACTGGCAACATCAAAGAAAGCGGCGCTTGCAAATATTGTATATAGTGGAACAAAAATTCAAAATGTACACGTAAAGGATATGACTATTGTAACCAATATGGGTGCTACACCATATTATGGCGGACTTGTTGGCAGAACTCAGGGTGGAGTGAGTACCATCACTATTGATGCATGCAGTGTGACAAATCTCAAGATTACACCGAGTGGAGCATCAGGAACAGAAGGAAGCCAGATGGGCGGAATTGTAGGATTATCTCAGGATACCGTCATCCAAAACTGTTATGTCGAAGGTGTGATCAAAGGAAATGCTGCAATCGGTGGAATCGTAGGTGAAATCAATGCCGGACAGGATTCGGATATGAAAAATGAAATCCGAAACTGTATTACAAAGGTAGAGCTGTCAACGTACACAGGTGGTGGCGGAGGAATCCTTGGACAGGGTTCCAGTACCGTGACATTGTCGAATAACATCAGTCTTAGTTCCGGAAGTAAAGGAAATCGGATTTTTGGATGGGGCAATATCAAACTGGAAGGTACCAATATTGCCATGAAAGAATCTGCACTTGGAGAAAATAAAGAGAGTAAGATTGAGACAATCGCGAAAACAGACTTCTCAAAAGATACGTTAAAGCAGTTAAACTATGACGATACAATTTGGAATATGAAGTCTTGCAGTTATGATAATCTTCCTTCTTTGAATAATGACGATCCAAGAAATACAAAGGAGAATCAGCAGGCGGTTACAGACGAATACATTCCAGATTATGCAATCTTAAAGCAGCGTGCAGATTATGATTCCGGGAAAGAATTGCTGTACAGTAACTTATATAAACTGATGCCATTTTATGATTCCAAATATCTGATTCTGGATGGCAAAAAAATTGACAAAGATCATGTACTGAACAAGAAAAGAATCCAGAGTGTGGTTGCGTTGGATGCAAATCAGGAAGTTGTAATGTATCTGACGGAAGAGAATTATGCAAAGATTCAGTCTGTTCGAATTATTTTTGAGGATCAGACAACACAGGATTATCCGGTAACTTACAAATACGCAGGAACGGACAATCCGAACAAGATGTATGGGAAAGTTGCCATGTATAAGATCAATGATCTTGGAATTGAGTATACCTATAACAGATATATCATCAAACAGGATTCTGCATTAATCAACACCTTGACAGAGTATATCAGGAATATGGATTATGATGCAGATCTAAATGGTCTGGAGAATCTAAATGTGCCGAGTAAACGTGGATACAAGGTGCTGAAAGAACATTTTAATCAGGTAATTCGTTCTGAAGATAGGGCGAGAAAATTGGTTTTAAATCTTGTGAGTAACGTAGAAGGATATAGTATTACGCAGGACAATGAATTGCTTGACTGGGTAATTAATAAGAAAGTACAGAACAACGAGCAATTTAAGAAGATGATGTTTGCTTATAACTATTATGACAGATTCTATGGCGTGGAAATGGGTGGAACAAGCGTAAGTGACCTGATGTTGTTCAAGCCGCAGGTTTATTGTGCAAATATCAAATTCCAGAATCTGATTGATGAGTTCTGGAACTCGAACAGTAAATCGACACAGATACTGTATGCACAATTCAGGGATAATCTGGGATCGATTCTTCGGATTTCATCACAAGGAGAGCTGATCGAACGCACAATAAAAGCAACGACTTCTTATACGGATGGAAATGAATGGTTTAAAGACTATTTCTCAAACAGAAACTTATTGGTCGAATCACCGGCGAAAGATCATGCAGATGATGCAGATTATCGTGCATGGACACAGATTAAAAAGCAACCGAAATATATCATGCAGATTCTGACCTTGCCAGAACGTTCAGGATTTGTCGTATCAGCTCCAGGAACATTTTTAGTTGGTTCTCAGATGGTATATATTATAGATCCGCAGGACGAGGCTCAAAAACAGCAGTTACTTGCTAAGATGGAGAAGTTCGGTGGACAGATGTCGAATTTCTACAACAATGTGCTGGGTATCATTGATGTGTCTTATCTGAACAAGTATGCAGATATTCAGATTGATAATTACAATGTAAAGGTATACGGCACACAGGCAAGTGGCAAATGTACGGATCCATTCCATATCAACTTTAATGATCTATTAAATGAATGGTTTATGGCAAATGGCGCATCCGCTTATGCAACCGATGGAGTCATTAACTACTCTTATTCAGCAATGGATAACTATTCCATCTGGTCACATGAAATCGGTCATAATCAATCTTATAAACTGTTCTTTAAAGGCAATGGATTCAGACCGACCGGAGGTAATAACAACGGCAACCTGGGTGGCGAAGACTATACAGACGGACATACAACACAGGGATTTGGTGATGGAGATGTGAACTGGAACTTAAGTTATGATTTCACACCAGATCAGCTTGTCACAACAAACCTGACACAGGAGCGAATCAACTCGGAAGAGAAGCTGGATAGTTATTATAAGGGAATGTACGAAGCAATTGATTTCCTGGATTATGCAGAGGCAAAAGCATTTTTGGAACTGACACCAGAGGAGCAGTCGAAGGTTGCAGTACAGGTTCAGTATCCAAATGCAAGTAATCATTCAGCGGTTACATGGAAAAAGATCAGTGCAGAAGAATTTGAAAAAATGAATCTGAATACGGTGGACGATTTGTGGAAGAATCAGATTACGATTCGACCAGGAGTCAGCAGTTCTACAACCTTATATGGTGATGGACAATATGGTTCTGAAGGAATGTATATCCGAAGATGGTATCAGCCATATAATGACAATGGAAGAACTTATTCCCTGGGATTCACTTATACGACATGGCAGATGCTTGGCATTGGTGGTTATGAAAATGGTTACCTGACCTGGTTTACAGGAAAGAGTAAGAATGACCTGGATGCGATTCAGAAGATTACAAAAGACTCCTCTATGACATGGGAGAAATTTAAACAGCAGAGATACAAGCTGATGGAAGAAAGTATGGACACAATGGAATATGTGGATTCTGACAGCTTAGTAAAAGAATATGTCAATGCGTTAAAACTGGATGCTGCAAATCAGGATAATAATGTGACTGCAAGTACGAATGTCCGAAGAATCAATTATCATTATCTGAAACGAGTAACGGACGATTTTCGTAAGGAAGTTTTAAGTGGTAATGAAGAGGTCATTCATATTGCATCGGCAGAGGAGTTCCAGGCAAAACTGACACAGAATCTGATGGGAAGCAGTACAAATTGTTATATGGGAAGCTATGTGTTGGATAACGACATTGACCTTTCTGGTCTTGCAGCAGATGGAGATGCGCTTATTAGCGGATATTTCATGGGCAGACTGGATGGAAACGGACATAAGCTTACTGGAAATACAGCACCAATTTTCTCAAATATTAAATTTGCGCATATTTCGAATCTGACAATAGAGGACAGTAACGTACAGCTTACAGGACGCACGGAACGAACAGGAGCACTGGCAAATGAAGTAGAGTATGGTATTCTTGAAAATATCGTGGTTAGAAATGCAACGGTAAATGCAAACAGAGAGACTGGAGCACTGGCAGGAAGAATGACCGGAGCTTTGGTTCAGGATGTACATGTAACAGAAGCAAAGGTATCTGGTACGGCGAGAGTTGGAACATTAGCCGGATATGTAGACAAATCACAGATAACAGAGTGCTCGGCGAATGGAGAAACAACAGCGACAGGTTCTGCGGTCGGAGGATTTGCAGGAGAGATTGTTGGTGGCACATTCGTGAAAGACAGTTATTCGGTTGGAAGAGCACAAGGTGGCAATGCAAGTGATGACGCAGGTGGATTCATCGGTTATGTGAATGGTTCTAGAATTGAGAACTGTTTTAGTAATGCAAGAGCAGAAGGAAGAACTGGTGTTGCGGGATTCATCGGTCAGTCAATCAACAATGCGGCTGTGAAGAATAACCTGGCGCTGGCAAATCAGTTCAAAGGATATAAATTCGATGGAAGAACCGGCAATGCATTATTTACGAATTTCAGTGGAAATTATGAGAATGGGGCAGCAGTCGGAACTTCAACGCTGGATCGTAAGAACATTGATTATACTGGAAAGATCGATGTGGCAGATGGAGATACCATCAAGACAGAAGTGTTCTATACAGAGACATTAGGCTGGAAAGATACGGTATGGGATTTCAGTACAGTAGCAACAGGCGGAATACCAAAACTGCGAAATCATGACCCGAATGACAATGCAACGGCATCGGAAATCTATCATATCAGTACAGTAGATGCTTTGATTCAAAATATCAATGCGAATCCATATGCAAGATTCGTGCTAGATGCAGATTTGAATGTTTCAGGAAGAACGGATCTTATGATATCTGAATTTTATGGAGTGCTGGATGGAAATGGACATACGATCACTGGAAATGAGGTGCCATTATTTGACCGAATCAGTCAGGCAACGATTCAGAATTTGATTTTGGAAGGAAGTCAGATTCAATCTGGTTCAGACGAGACAGGAAGCCTTGCCAGAACGATTGTGGACACAACAATTAAAAATGTTCATATTGTAGATGCTGTGATTGATGGAGAAGGCAGCAGAGTCGGAGGAATGGCAGGAAGCATGGAGAATACAACAGTAGAAAGCAGCAGCTGCCATGCGCAAATCACAGTTAATGGAGATGAAGTGGGCGGTCTTGCCGGAAGAGTTGTAGGCTCAAGAATTGAAAACTGCTATACAACAGGTTCTGTACAGGGAAATCATAATTTAGGAGGATTGGTTGGAACAAGTGTCGGTTCCACAATACAGTTTGGTTACAGTGCAGTATCCGTAAATGGAATCAGTAAGACTGGCGGATTTGTCGGAGAGGCAATTGATACATCGACAATCCAGAATAATATTGCATTAGGAAATCAAAGTAATCAGTACAAGTTTGATGGTGAGACAGCAGAAGAACAGCTGGTAAATTATGCAAATAACTTTGAGTATGAAGAAAACAGAGGAATCTCGAACTCATCGAGAGACGATGCAGACTTTACTGGTAAAGTTGAAATTGCACAGTATGACGAGATTACGAATCCTGCATTCTATACAGATGTGTTAGGTTGGGATGCAGAAATCTGGGATTTTTCTAATGTAGCACAGGAAGAAACGCCGACACTTAAAATACTCGATCCAAAAGCATCACAGCCAATTGGAGTGTATCGAGCAGAGATTGGTTCAATTGATGCATTTATAGAAGAACTGACAGCGCATCCGAATGGAGAATTTACGCTGACAGCAGATTTGGATTTTGCAGGCATTGAGTATAATGTCGGAACAGTTCTGATTCAGGGAACATTTAGTGGTACAATTAAGGGTGAGAGACATACGATTTATAACTTGAAGAATGCGACGCTCTTTGAACAGTTCAACGGAGAGGTTTCTGATTTGAATGTGGATACATTCAATTACGGAGCAGTCTATTATGGAGGCGTATGGAGTCAGTATGTTTCACCGGGACAGAGTAACCGTACACAAAGTGAAGTTGCAGTATTTGCAAAATATTCTATGAATGCAAGATATACTAATATGAAGTTTGACAAGCTTACAATCTTCGGGGCAAATCATGTTGCAGGACTTGTAGCAGTTGACCGGTATTCGAATTTTGAAAATATTTACATAGAGCGCATCTATGTGAATGCAGGAAGCAATATATCAACCGGAAATCAGTCGGCACTTCTCGTTGGTGAAAAGACAGGTGGAAGGATTGAGGACTGCTATGTACATGGAGATATGATTACAGAAGGAGTACAGTGTGGTGGTATCGTAGGTATTACACATAAAGATGTAACAATCAATCACGTAATCGCAAATGTATATGCAACAAACAAAAACATAAAGAATGCAGCAAGCATGGGAATGTTTGTGGGAGAGATGGATGCAGAAACAAGTATTACAAATGCAGCATCTATTGGAATGACAGCATCTGGTACAAGTTCAAAGGCGGTTGGTAAATTCTATGGAATTGCAGCAGATATAAGTGGAATTGAGAATTGCTATGAAAATAGTACAACAGAAGGTACTTCTAAAGCAGATGATAATCGAATTTGGGCAGTGGATATGGAAACATTAAAATCAGACACATTCTATATCAATACACTGGGATTCGATGCGTCTGTATGGGCACTGGATACGATTGAGGAAAGACAGTACTCGGAAAGTGTCAATGCTTATGGAGCAGGACCACAGGATGCACCAAGTATGATTTTCTTTGGGTTGAGATAAGGATGAAAAAGAGAGCGAAGAGTTCAGAAATGGGCTTTTCGCTCTTTGGCGTTCTCTCTTACAAAATGTTCAGTTAAAAATATTTTGAAAAAAACAGTTGTATTAGTTATAATTATAGGAGGTGAATGAAATAACGGATAGAGGAGTATTGTTATGAAAAGGAAAATTAGAATACAAAGGCTCAACATATGGAATATAGGAATAATAGTTGCTCTGGCATGCTTATTTATCGTTATCTGTATTCAGAGTACAGAAGAGTTTCGTATTCTTCAGGATACAACGGAGAAGTATATTGCGTGTGAAAAGGATGCCAAGAAGTTACAGGATGGATCAGATTATCTGACAGAGCAGGTTCGATTATATGTATTCACCGGACAGACAAAATATCGGACTTTATATATCTAAAAGAGGCGAAAAATACCAGAAGAAGAGAAAAGGCACAGCAGATGATTTGCGATGATCAATACCAGAATGCGAGAACAAAGATTACAGAAGATGTTACAAAATGTATTAACAGTCTTATCGCACAGACAAGAAATAAGCAGGGGAGGGTAACGACTGTTTTTTCAGATATGTATTTCAAACTCAAGGTTGGAATTGCAATTTTAGTTGTATGGATGTTTGTAATTTGCATGGTAACAAGGAAACTGCTTGTGAAACCATTACTTCTTTACAATAAAAATATTGCAAAGGAACAGATGTTACCGCCCATTGGAGCCGAAGAACTTCAGCAACTTGGAGAAACCTATAACATGATGTATAGGAAACATCGTGAGACACAAAAATTGATCCGGCATCAGGCAGAGCATGATGCAGGTAAAGCAGATATCTGCAGTCCACTTCCCTGATTGATTCAGTTAAATTATAAAAAGACGCTGTTCCATAGAAGAGAATTCCTCTATGGAATGGCGTCTTTTGCTTGGTGTCTGGTATCGATCAGAGTTGGTCAAGATGTTGATTGATTTTGGTTGGTGCCTGACACCGATTTCGATTCCGATTTTTGCCGATTTTTGAAATTTTTGACGAACTCAGGGTATTCTTTCTGGTGCATTTGATAATTCATGATAAAATCAGTGAATGGTTCTGGTTCTGATACAATTTCTTGCGAAGGGTATAAGCTATTTTGACGAAGTTGAAGGAGTAAATTCATTTTTTCGTTTTCATCTTGTATAAAATAGGCATTACTCTTTATTGAAGACTCAAGGAATACAGAACAATTAGTAAAAACAGCTTTATCTGACGACAAAAGTTTTGCAAAATTTTCATCTTTACGAAGTTCTTTCAGCGTATCATTATCCAGAACAAGCGGAGCAGAATTTAATGCTAAAATTCCATGTAATAATTTAGAAGTTTGAGGATTTGTATAATCTTGCCGAACTCGAAAGACTGCCATTTTTTGAAATAAAGGTTCGTGAATTTGGTTACTGGAGAATGTCAACATACCTACAGGAATATAATGACGAAGGTCATAGTTTAAATTTATATATCGAAACATAAGAGTCATTGCTCGGCGGGCATATTTATCAGATAGAAAACTATAAGCAATAGAAGAGTTTTCAAGTAGTTTTAATTCGCCTGTAAATTCAAATGAAGGTTTTAAATCACCGCAAAACGTTGTATTTAACTGTACTTCTTTTAAAGTTATAATGGTGCGGCCTTCTTTTATATCAATTGTCATTTTAGCTTCTTCAATTTTGCTATTTTTACCAGATTTTAAACGGTCATAATGATATCTGGTATTGAAATAATAGCAATAGTAGTCATCAGAGTAATATTGATTGGTAAGCTGATGAATCCCAGAGTCTTTATGTTTCCCTTTTATAATATGGGAAAAGTTAAAGTCAGAGGAAGAAGGAGTCTCTGTTGTTTCCGGAAGCTCACAGATACTCCATAAAGGGATATCAAAAATCTGAGCAAGTGCCACAAGTTCTGAAAGTTTTACCTCTCTGTCGGATTCGCCATCAAGCATAGCACGTATTTTACTAGGTGAGGTTTTGATATTAAATCGTTGATACATCATATCTGCGATGCCGGAATAATTTAAAGTTTGTTCCCCGAGAGCCCGCTCAAAATCTCTCTTCCATTTAAATAATCGTTTTTTTACAAGGGAATTATAATCTAAGTTTGTATTTGAGGATTTATTGTCCATGAAATTTACCTCCGTAAATAAAAAAGTTAAGTAATCGTCATATTTGATATCAATAGCATAGTATTGACACAATAGGAGTTCAATGTGAAAAACGCCAAAAATGAATGATATTTTATCAAAAATAAAAAATATAAAAATTAAAATTGTTATAAATAAAGTTATTAAGATTACTGATAAAAAATATTAATTATGATAAGATAATAGTACATCAGATATCTGACTTTGAGAAAAATAATACAATATTTCAGAATTAGAGTATAAATAATCGATTATAAGTTTTTGGATGGTAAAAAATAAGGGAGCGTGGTATTATGTATAAGTGACTTTGAAAAGAAAACATTTATAATAATAATAAGTACAAAAGAAAAATTTAAAATTAATTTAGAAAATAAAAAATTAAAAAAATAGAAAGAAAATACAACAGAGGGGAAACGGAAAATATGAGCGAATTTTCAACTGTATTATCGTGGCTCGTGAAAGAGAAAGATGTCAACGTATACCGTCTGGCAAAATATTGTGGATATGACAGAGCTAATCTTTATAAAGTGATGCGTGGAGAACGAAAACCTCCGAGTCCGGAAGTTTTGAAACTGCTTTGTGAATATATGAATCTTTCACCGGCAGAAGAAGAAATTTTAGAAGAAAATTATGAGATTACAATGGTAGGACACGATAACTATTATCGAAGAAAAAATGTAATGAAATTTTTTTCTGACTTTTCAATGACAAGTAATTTGGAAAATGTACTGCCGGCAGTAGAAATTAAGGAAGATTTTGAAATTTTAGATTCAAGTTATACACTGCTTCGTGGCAATTATGAAATTAATTCAGCACTTTTTCATATCATCGCAGATGAGACAAAAAATGCAAAAGGACATATTCAGATACTGGCACAGCCAGAACATGCGTTAGGAAATCTGTTGGCAATGCGTGGAAATACATTAAATGAAATAACAATTGACCATATTATTTGTCTGGATAATAAACCAGAGATTGTATATTCAAAATCCAATTATACATTAGACTGCTTAAAGCATATTCTGCCATTGTATAATTATAATTATGATTATAATACCTGGTATTATTATGCAGATTTGCGTTCACTGGGACGAAATTTTTCGGTATTTCCATACATGATTTTAACTTCAAAATATGTATGCATGTTGTCTGAAGATTTGCAGGATGGATATTTAAGTAATGACCCTGAGTTAATTAAAATGATGAAAGAGCGTTTTGAAAAATATCAGAAACGAGCTCATCGGTTAGTAGAAAATGTGCAGGGCGGAATTGAACAGCAGTATATGATTATGGGAATGTTAATGGCAAATCCTTATCCAAAATATGCATTTCACATGTCACCATGTATTATGGCAGTATTAGATAGAGAATTGATTGAAAAATATCTGGTGCCTCAGATACCACAAAGAGAGGAATTAATTGAAGTATTATGTGAGTATATTTCAAATCTTCAAAAACAGGATATGACTTATGTCTGCTCAATGGAAGGAATTTTACAATTTATTGAAACAGGAGTTATCAGTGAATTTCCAAAAGAAATGTATCAGCTTCCTGATAAAGAAGATAGAATCACTTTAGTGAAACGACTCTTTGATGAGAAAAAAGCGGGAAAAGTACATATTTTAAAGAAAACAATTGGAGATTTAAAAGCAGAATTATATTTATGCATTACACCAGAAAGTGGATTACTGCGTTTTGCAGTTCCGTCTAAGAATGTTTTAAAAGATATTTCATTAGAAGAATCTGGATTGGTATCGGTATTTTATGATTTTTGTGAAAATTTAAGTCCGGAATTATTTTATTCAGAGGAAGAAGCGAAGAGAATTATTTTCGGATAAATGTAGTTTCAGAATCTTTTGGAGCAAAGGATTGAAGCAAGAAGCTTGGTTGCTTGTAGCCGAGTAGTTTATGAGTATCTATAATAAAAACAAAGTTTTTTGGTATGAAAGAGCCGGAAAACTTTGTTTTTTTGTTGCACAAAAGTAGAGAAAACAGGTAGAATAAAAGAAAAATTGTCGAAACAGGGGGAAATGATTTGAAAGTCTGCATGAAATGTAAGAGAGCGTTTGAGGAGTATAGTACTAAAGTTTACAAAGCAAAGTTTATTTGTGAAGTGAAAGAGTGAGGAAAGCAGGAGTATATTTATAAGAAGAAAGAGAGAAAGAAATATGGCATTAATGGAAAGGTACGACGCATTTATCAGCTACAGTCATGCAGAAGATAATGCAGAGATTGCAGAGGCACTTCATAGAAAATTAGAACGTTATCGGATTCCCGCTCAGATTCGGAAAAAAACAGGAAAAAAGAAGATAGAAAGAGTTTTTCGAGATAAAGAGGAATTACCGCTTTCAGCAAATTTGACAGAAAATATCTACACTGCATTGGATAACTCAGAATATTTGATAGTGCTCTGTTCACCGGAATCACGGGCATCACAATGGGTTCAAAGAGAGATAGAATATTTTGCAGGAGTTCATGGAAAAGAGCGTATCTTTGCGGTATTAATAAAAGGAGAACCGGAAGAGGTATTCCCTCCAATTCTCTGCGAAAAGACAGAAATAAAAACAGATATCAATGGTCAAAGTTATATCATTACGGAACCAGTTGAACCGCTTGCAGCAGATGTCAGAGGGTATTCAAAAAAAGAACGGTTAAAGAAGTTGGATGCAGAGTTTTTGCGTCTGATAGCAGGAATGCAGATGTTGTAAATATTCAAAAAATGAACGAATATAATGTGTTAATTGGACTTAACAATGGAATGATTTATCGGTATATCAGTACGACATGGAGTAAGATTTTAAATGTAGATGCGAGTACCAGCCAAGTATATTATAATGCAGAAACAGATAAAATTGTTCAGACAAAGTCACATGATTTAGTATTTTCAAAAAAGATGTTCGATGAATCTATGAAAAAAGAAGGAACAGAACAACCAGAACTTGAAAATTATGTAACAAATAATGCAGGAGAAAAAGTAGTTGGAACAAAGTACAGTGCAGAAGTTGAAGATGATTCAATTGTCATAACAGACAGGAAAAAGAAAGAAACAGTTTTGACAATTCCAATGTATCAGGCAGAAGATACGATTTACGGATGAAAGAGCTCAGTATAGAACATTAGAGCTTTTTTACTATGATGATAACTTTAATATTTACCGTTATGCAAGTATTCCTTATGGAGACGTAGATTTTAAGAATAAAAAGCTATATGTAAAAGATATGGATGAGTATTATTCAACATGGATTTATAGTTATGATGAACTGGTGGAAAGAGCAGAAAAGATTTTAAAAGAAAAATAAAATAATAAAATTAATAGTAGCGGAGTTTTCTGGTTTGGCAGAAAACTCTGTTTTTTGTTGTAGAATTTCATGATAGAGTTTCAAAATTTGAAAAAGATAGGAATGTTGAAACTATCTCATCATGGTTTAATAAAGACAGAAAGACAAGGGAGGGTAAATGGTATGAAGAAATCAGAAAAAGCAATGAGTGTATTGATTGGATTTTTGTATGTATTATTGGCGGGAGGATGGATTTATTCGGGAATCTATTATAAGAGTTTTGCAATGATGCTGATGCAGTCTTCTAAGATTGGAATTGTGTATTATATGCTTCCACCTATTGCGATTGTATTTCTTGCAGGAAGCAGTTTAATTGAGCTGGTTAAGAATAAGAGTACAGCTCTAAATGCAATTATGAGCATCGTATTATCGCTTGGAATTTTTGGAGCAGGAATGTACAGTTATTCGAGATTAGAGTATGGAACAACAGATTATGTTTTGTATACAGCAAGTGCTTATCTGATTGTTTCAGCAGTTACGATTAGTGTATCCTCCATTTTGGTGATGTTGAATTCGGCAAAAAAGAGAATGAAGTCAGAGTAAAGATTTGGGTATGGGGAATTTTTTATTTCTCATACCCATTAATATATTTTGGACTTTTATACAGTAAGTTTTATATTTGTTTTGAACGACCCTAATCGACTCTGCGTCAGATGGGGATTTCTGCTTTGTAAAAGATAAAAATAAAATTGTAAAAAATACAGTAAAAGAATATACAGAAAACAGGATTTGTTTTAAAATAGAAATAACGAAAAAATTTATGGGAGGAGTAAAAATGGCGTTTTGGGATAATTTTGAGAAAAAAGCAACCGATGCAACAGCAAATGTAGTATCAAAAGTAAAAGGAGTCTCTGATATTACAAGATTAAATTCAATGGTCACAGAAGAAGAAAATCGAATCAGAGAAATTTATTTTAAAATCGGTCAGACTTATGTGGCATTACATGGTCGGGATAATGAGGCTGGATTTGCAGATTTATTAAATGCACTTAAAGCTTCTCAGTTAAAGATTGAACAGTATAAACAGGAAATTGCCTCTCTGAAATCCGAAATGGAATCCAAGCAGGAGAAGTTGAACGAGCAGCGAGACCGCATCATCCGTCAGGCCAATGAGGAAGCTCATGCAGTTCTCCGCGAAGCCAAGGAATATGCAGACCAGACTATGAAGATGTTCCACAAATTCCAGAAAGACCATGTGGATCTCTCTGCTGTGGAAAAAGAACGCCAGAAT
>JAIIAN010000340.1 GCA_022717655.1 Bacillota bacterium
ACGGCACCATAAAGAACGGCACCTTCAATGGACAAGTGGCAAACGGAAGCACCGGAACAATCTCTGACGGCACCTTCAATGGAGATGTGGCAAACGGAGGCATCATCAATAACGGTACCTTCGCCGCTAATAAAGAAGTGACAAACTACGGCACCATCAATAACGGCACCTTTGCGGGCAACGTGATGAACGACGGCACCATCGAGAAAGGCACCATCAGCGGCGGCACCTTCAAGGACAGTGTGATAAACTTGGGCACCATCACGGACGGCATCTTTGAGGGAAACGTGCAAAACAGCGACCAAGGAAAAATCTCTGGCGGAGCCTTCAGTAGTACAGTGGAAAACTACGGCGGAACGATCTCTGGCGGCACCTTCGCGGCGGGCCTGTCTTGGAACAACGGCAGCGTGACTGGCGGCATATTCAACGGGAACGCAAACCTGACCGGGGTAACAGGTCTCCACTCCATCACTTGGGATGCGGCCTCCTCCGATGCCAAGATCACGGAAGTCAACGGTGTGGCTGCGGTTGGGTCTGCGGTTTGGGACCCCTACGTCGTCGTGACTGCATCGACCCAGAACCAGGTAGTAACCATCACCGCCAGCACCGAAATCTTCAGCCTGAACGGCCAGTCCATCGGCGATGGCAACTGCAAGAGCAGCTACCCCGATACAAGCAAAAAGACGATCGTGAAATTCACCATGCCGAACGAGAACGTGGTGCTCAGCACCGGCGAACTCATCATGGAGGGCGGCTACCCGGACCTTACCGGTTTGACCCCACAAGAATATGGAAATTATGTCGGCAACGGCTGGGAGTACAGGAACGGCACACTGTATCTGAATGCTGGAACGTATGATTTTAGCTACATCAATCCCCAAACCAAAGCAGGAGGGTCTACCAAGCAGCCTGTGCTATGTGAGATTGAGATTCGATCGGGTGCGACAATTACCGGCGGCACCTTTGAGAAGGAAGTGAGAAACAAAGGAAAAATCTCTGGTGGAACCTTCAAGAGCAGTGTGACAAGCTCCTCCAACGGAACGATTTCTGGTGGAACCTTCAGTAGTACAAGTAAAGTGTACAACAACAGCGGAACCATCGAGAAAGGCACCTTCGAGGGCAGTGTGACAAACAGCCACCTCATCAGCGGTGGTACCTTCCAGAACGGGTGCAGTGTGACAAACTACGGCACCATCAGCGACGGCACCTTTGAAGGAACAGTGGAAAACTACTCCGGCGGAACGATCTCTGGCGGCACCTTCGCGGGCAGTGTGGAAAATAAGTGGAACATATACGGTGGTGTGTTCAACCTCAGTGCAAAACCAACCGGGGTAACAGGTGGCTACCCCATCACCGTGGATGCGGCCTCCCCCGGTGCCAAGATCACGGAAGTCAACGGTGTGCCTGCGGATTGGAAGCCCTACGCCTACGAAGGCAAAACCGTGACCATCAAAGCCAACACCGACATCTACAGCCTGAACGGCCAGCCCATCGTCGATGGCAACTGCAAGAGCAGCTACGACGGCAGCAACAAGACGATTGTGAAATTCACCATGCCGAACAGGAACGTGGAGCTCGGCACCGGCGGACTCGTCATGCAGGGCGGCTACCCGGTCGGCACCAGCGGCAAGGGCTGGAGTTACGATAGCAGCACCCAGACACTGACTCTGACGGATGGAACGTTTGATTTCAGTTCCACCTATCCCCAAAACCCCAATACCAATCATGGAGCGGGGGCAGAGCCTGTGAAGTGTGCGATTGTGACTCAATCGGGTGTGGAAATTACCGGCGGCACCTTCAATGCAATAGTGTACAACGGACAGAACAGCCCCGGCGGAATAATCTCTAACGGCACCTTCAATGGAGAAGTGAGAAACCACGCTGGAACGATCTCTGGCGGCAAATTTGAGGGGACAGTGATAAACAGCGTCAGCGGAACAATCTCTGACGGAACCTTCAATAAAGAAGTATCAAACATCATGGGAACAATCTCTGATGGCACCTTCAATGCAACAGTGACCAACCGCGGCGACGGAAAAATCTCTGGTGGAACCTTCAATGGCACAGTGGAAAACAAAAAAGGCACCATCATGAACGGCACCTTCAAGGGAAAAGTGACAAACGACCAAGGAAGTATCTATGGCGATACCTTCGCGGCGGGCCTGTCTGAGAACTCCGGCCACATATTCTACGGCGTATTCAACGGCAAGACGGGGCTGACCACCAAAGCCCACAAAGTCACCGTAACGAATGGCAGTGTGCTCAAGGTGAACGACGAAGCCCCGCGGAAGGAGGATGGAACGGAGGACACGGCATGGGACCTCTACGCCTACGAAGGCACCACCATGACCATCAC
>JAIIAN010000341.1 GCA_022717655.1 Bacillota bacterium
ATGACAGAGAGAAGAAATAAGATTCCGTTGGTGGATGAAAACGGAAAGCAGACGGGAAAACATTTCCAACTCAATATGCCGGAGATCTCCAAAGTGGATGCCGGCGTATATGAAATGAAGGTGTCTTGGAAGCGTTATACAAGGTACGCAGAGGATGCCGTCATTCTGGCAAGACGTTTCTTCGCCAATGGTACACCTATTGATTCCGAGAATGGAGAAGGAGCATTCCTGTAATTCAGAAATAACGTCAATTGAATAAAAGAAAACCTCGAAGTACAATTAAGGTGTTCATCTTGGCGGATGAAAAAAACACTTTAAAAATACTGGAGGTTTCTATAATGAATTTAACACAGAATGACAGACTTAAGCAAGTAACAAGTGACACTTTAATTGTGGGAGTTGATATTGGATCACAAACTCACTTCTGTAGAGCGTTCGACTGGAGGGGATTTGAACTTTCAAGAAGAGTGTTTAAGTTTAGCAACACCGGAACGGGATTCCTTACTTTCCTTAGGTGGACAGAGGAACTCATGAATAAGACGGAAATGAAGAAGGTTATTGTTGGCTGCGAGCCTACCGGTTGCTACTGGCTTACTTTTCAGAAGTTCTTACAGGACCACGATATCCAGCTTGTAACGGTTAATCCATTTACAGTTAACAGAAGCATGGAACTGGATGATAACAGTCCTGAGAAAAGTGATTTAAAGGATCCTAAGACAATTGCGTTGCTTGTGAAGGATGGAAGGTATTCAACTTCTTATCTTCCAAGTGGAGTGTATGCTGAAATCCGAGAGGCCTCTGTTTGCAGAGACCAGATCATGAAACAGCATGTACGTCTGTCAAATCAGATACAGGGATGGCTTCAGAAGTTCTTTCCGGAGTATTTTGAGTGTTATGCCGATTGGGATTCTACCAGTGGACTTATGCTTCTTAAGGAGGCACCACTTCCACAGGATATCCTAAGAATCGGAGCAGGTGGAATCAATCAGATATGGCGTGATGCAAAGGTGCGTGCGGCAGGCATAAAGAGGGCACAGACCCTGGTAGAAGCCGCACAGAATAGTGTAGGACTGGAAGCCGGTGAGGCTGCAAGACTTGAGATCTGGGTTCTTGTAAATGACTACATCCTGAAAGCAGAACAGTTAAAAAGGCTTGATGAATACCTAGAGGAAAAAGTAAAAGAAGTACCAAATGTGGAGAAACTGCTCGCCATTAAAGGAGTAGGGATGAGTACTGTGATTGGTTTTATTGCAGAGGTTGGTGATATCGGACGTTTCACTGACCCAAAGCAGATACAGAAGCTTGCAGGACTAGAGATAGTCAAAAAGAGCTCTGGCAAAAAGAAAGGTCAGCCAAGAATCAGTAAGAGGGGCAGAAGAAAACTACGAAGAACCATGTATGAATCAGCACGTGCATTAATGACATGGAACCCTGCATTTCAGGATGTTTTCCTTTATTACAGGAACAGACAGAGAAACCCTCTTGGAGGAATGCAGGCAAAGATAGTAGTTGCGTGTAAGGCAATTCGGGTATTCTACGTAGTACTACAAACAGGCTGTGACTTTGATGAAGAAAAGTTCCGAAGGGACATCATCAGGCCGGAAGCAGCCTAACATAAAAAGCACATACTGTAACAGATAACGTCCGCCAGGAATTCAATTGGTGCTGGATTACAGGAGTGCTCTCTAGCAATGAGAAAGCAGAGCGAAGCCGCTAAGACATTTTTTATAGGGCATGACCCTGAGAAGGAGCAGAAGCGGCACCCCACTATGGGTAGGCTGGACGAAGGAATTTAGGACACTTGTAGTAGAGAATGATCCTGTTAGACATGAGAGGTTAGCAGCCATAGGAAAGAATGGGACACAGATTCGCCTTCATAAAAAAAGGATGACGTTTTATTTCGTGTACCTTTCTGAATGGAAAACGAAGTGCATTGCAACAGAAATGACACAGTTTTCGCCCATTAATGAATGCTTATCATTGTCTGTAACTTTATAAACCATTGCACAAATGGCTAAAATACAGGCTTTTTTGTGCAAAATAAATAAGAAAGTATAGAGAGGAGAAGATGCCTAATAAAAAGGAATCCGAAACAGAAGCAGTTACAAAGGAAATTGCAAAAGAAACAAAGTATGCAAAAGAGGAACTCCGCAAAGCGTGCGTGAAGCTGTTTGGTGTCACGTCCAGCACGTTTGCCGGAGCAACAACAGATCTCCCTGACGGTGACTATACCGTCTCAGAGGTAAAGGAACATATCAAGACATGGTTAGAGAAGGAGGTAAAGTAAATCATGGGCGGAACTTTTGACGTGAATATTTCCAAGAAAAGACCCGGAACTTACATCAATTTCGTAC
>JAIIAN010000342.1 GCA_022717655.1 Bacillota bacterium
CTATTTCAATCCACGCTCCCTCGCGGGAGCGACCAGATTATTTCGGTCGTTATTCTGAGGATATTTTAATTTCAATCCACGCTCCCTCGCGGGAGCGACTAACGCTGAGCTTGACGCCCAGCTTGCTGCTTTAAAATTTCAATCCACGCTCCCTCGCGGGAGCGACTGCTATTATCGATTGTAAAAGGCTGGAAGCCAAGATTTCAATCCACGCTCCCTCGCGGGAGCGACTCAACACAAGGCAAGTTGTAATACCACAACACTTATTTCAATCCACGCTCCCTCGCGGGAGCGACTTGCCGTCGTACTGATTAATTACGTCGTCTTGTTTATTTCAATCCACGCTCCCTCGCGGGAGCGACCGGCGTTACTGCTTGAATCGCAAGGCGTGCCGTAATTTCAATCCACGCTCCCTCGCGGGAGCGACTACCATGGGTATAACTGGTGAACGTACTAATTTTAATTTCAATCCACGCTCCCTCGCGGGAGCGACCAAGCTGCCCATATATTATTACCTAGTTTTTATATTTCAATCCACGCTCCCTCGCGGGAGCGACCTTATATTATATCACGATAATATGTTTAATTTGTATTTCAATCCACGCTCCCTCGCGGGAGCGACAGATACTGGGACCCCGTTATGGATATGCTTACGCTATTTCAATCCACGCTCCCTCGCGGGAGCGACTTAAAACCATTCAGCATAGTGCTGTTCTGCGCGTAATTTCAATCCACGCTCCCTCGCGGGAGCGACCCGTATGGTTACAATACCGTCGGAGCCATCACTTTTATTTCAATCCACGCTCCCTCGCGGGAGCGACCCTCGCGCCGCTTAATGAAGATATCCTCACTCTCATTTCAATCCACGCTCCCTCGCGGGAGCGACAAGGTACGTAGCAGCCGCACCAATAGCGACACATATTTCAATCCACGCTCCCTCGCGGGAGCGACTCTGCATGTTGACAAGATCATCTTGCATAGCCAACATTTCAATCCACGCTCCCTCGCGGGAGCGACAAGGTAAAGGCTCCTATGCCTCAGCCTAGTGGTAATTTCAATCCACGCTCCCTCGCGGGAGCGACTTGGAAAGCCTCACGGAATTGATTAATAGTAACGATTTCAATCCACGCTCCCTCGCGGGAGCGACCATAACCGGACCATAAGCACCAACTTTTTTGTCAAATTTCAATCCACGCTCCCTCGCGGGAGCGACGGACGATATCGTGGCTAGCCGTCTGTTAAACGAGATTTCAATCCACGCTCCCTCGCGGGAGCGACAATTATAAAAGTTATAATTTTTCGAGATAAAGATGATTTCAATCCACGCTCCCTCGCGGGAGCGACAAAAATGCAATAGGTAAAGCGGTTGTTTCTACCAATTTCAATCCACGCTCCCTCGCGGGAGCGACTTTTTTGTTTTGCCGCAGTCACACCGCACTAAAAAATTTCAATCCACGCTCCCTCGCGGGAGCGACCCATCACCGGAGCAATCAGAGTAGCCAAGCGACTATTTCAATCCACGCTCCCTCGCGGGAGCGACATACGCTGTGTTCATGAAGCTAAGTATCATGCGGCATTTCAATCCACGCTCCCTCGCGGGAGCGACCGGCCAAAGTGCTAGTGAGAGTGCCGATAATGCCTATTTCAATCCACGCTCCCTCGCGGGAGCGACGACGCTCATATACGTTGGTCGCCTGTAACCGGCATTTCAATCCACGCTCCCTCGCGGGAGCGACAATAGCGACACAAAGCGCACTAAACCATTTATTCATATTTCAATCCACGCTCCCTCGCGGGAGCGACGACAAAACCTGTGCCAGTAGGACTTTTTACAGTCGGATTTCAATCCACGCTCCCTCGCGGGAGCGACAATAAATGCTGTACACTATGTCTACTCATTTAAATTTCAATCCACGCTCCCTCGCGGGAGCGACGTTACTGCTGATTATACTTCTGCTAAACAATCTAATATTTCAATCCACGCTCCCTCGCGGGAGCGACTGGCGATTTCGCAGGGCTGCTTATTTTCGACCGATGATTTCAATCCACGCTCCCTCGCGGGAGCGACGGGTATGCAGGTCATGGATGCTGCAGATGGTCTGATTTCAATCCACGCTCCCTCGCGGGAGCGACGGGTATGCAGGTCATGGATGCTGCAGATGGTCTGATTTCAATCCACGCTCCCTCGCGGGAGCGACGTATTACTGCTGCTCTCAATCGTCAAGCTAATCTTATTTCAATCCACGCTCCCTCGCGGGAGCGACTGTTAAAGGTTCCATCATTTCTAGAAATCATCATAATTTCAATCCACGCTCCCTCGCGGGAGCGACGT
>JAIIAN010000343.1 GCA_022717655.1 Bacillota bacterium
GGTAATCGGACAGTAAAGGCACTTTTCGGAAGATTTTCGGTGCTGAAAATCTGGTTAGCAAAAAGTGCCTTTGCATTAGGCTTGTCACTCTTCAAAGTGATTTTTCAATTCAGAAAAATCACGTGAAGATAGCGAACCTTGTGTGTTTTTCTGAGTACCCTGAAGAGTGAGCATCAGGGCGAGAAAGGTAGGATAAATAAGTTTACAGTAAGAAAAGGCTGACGCTTCGCATTTACGCAAGGCGTCAGCCTTTTGCTGTTCGTATGAGGGTTAGTTGTTAAGCCTTAAGGCCGAGTTCGTAAGCCTCCTGCAGCTTGCTGCTGCCGCTGATTTCGCCTGCAGCATTAACTCCGCCGCAGAAAATTTGGAGTACAGTTTAAGTCAAGGGGGAGGAGAATATTTTTAAGGGCGGAACGCTGAGCATTCATGAGTTCGATGGCCTGCGTCCTTGCGCGATTAAGGAGTAGGGCGCTAGGCGCGTGATGCTGCAGCGTTTATACAGCTAAGTCCGTTTAAAGTGCGCGGATAGCCGATGTAGGGCAGGGCGATGGTGAGCGCATCGAGCAAATCCTGACGCGTGTTGCCGACGGATATGTTGGCAGCGGCGTGCGCTTTTGCCTGCGGTTCGCAGCCGCCAAGAGTAACGATTTCTGTAAATGTTATCAGCTCACGGTCTTTAACGTCCAAAACTTTTCTGGTGTAGTAGTCACCGAAGCAGTTGGCGCTGAGGTACTTGTTGATGTGTTTTTGGTCAGCAGGGGCACCGGCGTTCATCTTGTCAATGGTTTCTGCACCGAAGATGGCACGTTGTACGGCAAGGCCTGCGTCGTGGCGTGGTTCATCTGTAGTTGTTCCGGCAGGATCGCAGGGCTTGATTTTGAGCATTTCCATAACTTGGCCAACGCGTTCTAATGCTACCTTTACCTTTGGCAGACCAACATAGGGCGTGTACTTTCGTGTATCTGCTCCGGAGTTGCGCCTGCTCTTAGTGCGCCTTCGACGTGAGCAGGAATATCCTCCGGTGTGTTGTTGGCAGTGAGAACAACGAGCGTCAGCAGCTCCTGTTTGGCAGTATTGAGCTTGATCTGCTTATTGATATCGTTATAGATAAACTTTTGGCTGATAGCGGAAAGTTCCGGTTCGTTTTTGATGTTCGTAGGGTCGTTTTTAGTGAATAAGCTTTGAGCAGTAGCATTTGCTGCTTCTTCACGTGTTTGTGCCATAGCTGTGGTGCCTCCTAAAAGTAATGTGCATGAAAGAAATGCAGTGAGTATGATTTTACCCGTTTTCATAGTTATTTCCTTTGCTGTTTTCCATAAAAATTGAAGTTTAGCGAGACCATTTATTTCAGCTTATTATATTCCTCTGCATCGACAGGCTCGCACCATTCGTTTTTGGTGTTTTCACCAGGAACTTCAATGGCCAGATGTGCGAACCAGCTCGTTGGTGCTGCGCCGTGCCAATGCTTAACTCCGGCAGGAATGTTGACCACATCACCGGCATGCAGCTCACGGGCAGGCTTGCCCCATTCTTGATAGTAGCCGCGGCCGCCGGTGACGAGCAGAATCTGGCCGCCGCCTTTGTCTGCGTGGTGGAAATGCCAGTTGTTGCGGCAGCCGGGTTCAAAGGTTACGTTGCCAATGGCAACCTGGTCGAGAGAAAGCATGTTAAGATAGCTTTGGCCTACGAAATATTTTGCATAAGCTTCGTTTTTAGCTCCGGTAGGAAATATGGTAGAAAATTTTTCTTCATTCATTGTAATCGCTCCTTAAAAAATTAGAGATGTAACCAGCAGCGCGTTTGAGGTTGTAGGTTATGTTGTTCATGGGCATTCCCAGTTCTGTATTTAGTTTATTACTTGTAGCAGTCTCTAAGTCAAGAGATTTTTTAAAATTAAAGCAGGCTGCCGGCTAATTTAGCCTACCTGGAGTGTGGTCTAAGTCAAGAGGTTGGAGGAGATTTTGTGTTCGCGGGTTTTACTATAATAGCTGAATTTTGCTTTAGGGTTGCTTGGGCTTGCGGTTACGCTTGAGCTTTAGGTAACCATTGTAGGGATCATGCTCGAGCTTGGGATTGTGCCTGATGTGGATTTTTTGCCAACAGTGCTATTGTTAATTTTGCCTCATTGTATAATGCATTTGCACACCTAAAGATAATCAAGAATTTATATCATTTCCCGCTTTTAGAGTACTCATGAAAATAAATTATTCACAAATCAGAGTTTCTATGATAGAATCATCTTAGGGATATTTTAATTAGTGTTACTGAAATTATAAAATATTTTAAGCAGGTGATTTTGTGGGAAAAGGATTG
>JAIIAN010000344.1 GCA_022717655.1 Bacillota bacterium
CTGATTTACAAACATTTAAATCTTTCGTCAAGCCGTTTGATGCTCAGGTTTAAGCTCGTCATCAAAGATAAAAGATTATGTGGCTGGAAAAATTCAAAGACAAGGTGACTTTTGGATTGTTCAAGACAGATTGGAAATTACATTCAAGTGATATTAAAAATATTAAATTATGGCATACGATATAAAGAGTAAAGAATTTGCTGAAGCGTGGAGAATCGTTTCGGAAACGCTACTTAGTACCTTACAACAGGGTTCTATTACACAAGGAATTTCAGATATTGTCACAAAAACAGTAGATGCACCCCCATTCACTGAGGAAACTCCAAATACAGTTTCTGCTACTCTTCCCCATCATGGAAAATCAGAGACCCTATATGCGGCTTCCCCTATAGGGAATGGGAACGGTGGTTTTATGTTTAAAAGTTTAAAAGATGAGAAACAAGACAACTCTATCTTTGAGGTAACACGATTTGAGGATGGCTATTGTGAATTTACACTATGTGACCTTACTTCTGAGGCGCGACAAATTTTATTCGACCAAAAAAACAGCCTTCTTCCACCCCAAGTTGGTGCATTAGAGGGCGACATAAAAGTTGACAATAGTTTTCAGACTCTCGTCAAAGGCGTAGGTGAGCGTAATGGACGTTCTGTCCGCATTATTAATCCAATGAAAGTGAAATTCAGCTGAGCTTATGAAGAAGTTTCTCTTGATATTAGCTGTCATTGTCATTGCCATATTCATATATAAGAAGAAAGCAGGGAATACAGGTGGCAGTACAAAAATTAGTGGTTATGTAGGTCAAGTTGCGAAAGTTGATGGTAATATACTAACACTCTCGTCAGGTCTCCATGTCTATCTTATAGGTGTAGAGCCTAGGCGCACAGATGTTGAAATGTTCTTACGGTCAAAATTTATAGGCAAAAACGTAACTTTATATGCAGACTCTAAGAGTCCACAACAGAACATAGTATCATCAACCGATACTGTAAGAGCATATGTTGTAGAAAATGACGCACACACGTTCTGCCTAAATAGATTGGCTGTTATAGAATATCCTGATGCATATCGAGGTGATGAAATCAACGATTCAACAGGATGGGTCGGTCCAGGGGTAAATCCAGTTCAAAAAACAAATTTGGCTTTGTATATGAAGCAACGTACATTCCTTATTCAAACTCCAGATGGTATTGGCACAGGCTTCTTTATTAATGAAAATGGTCTAGCCGTAACCAATTGGCATGTCCTCCCTCCTCAGTATGAGAAGAACGCTATAGCATGCTTGTATCAAGATGATCCTGAAGACAGTAATCTATACTCACAAAAGAAAAGGAACTTTAAAAATGTCCTGTGGAGTTCTGATACTGATGGACTTGACATAACCCTCGTTTCCGTTGACTTGGAAGCAGGTGAAAAAGTGCCCTATTTTGATATAGCGAGACAACGTCCCAACCAAGGTGATAGAGTTGCAACACTAGGAAATCCACATGGCCTGACAGCTTCATATTCATCAGGAGTAATCAGTGCTTTTCGTCAAGATCCATACAACAATAATCGTGAAGTGGATTTGATTCAATATGATATGGCTACAAATGGCGGTAACAGTGGTGGCCCCGTTTGCGATATATATGGCCAAATAGTTGCTGTGCACGAACTTGGTGATAAGACTGCTCAAAATATCAATTATGGTATAGATGCAGCTCAATTAAGGACTGTACTAAATAGACTAGGCTTAAAATATGGCGGAAGATAGAAGGCTTCTTGATCTTATTGTAAAGGAGAGTTGTTGTTCACTAACTTATAATGACCATGAGCAACGATTCTCCTTTCCATTCGTACCTGCATTAGATAAGTCATGGCTTAGAGTAAAAAATCAAAGTGAGAAGAATCATATAGAATGTACACATTATCAATATAATGAAATTCTTCATCGCTTGGATTTGGCAGAAGTGAAAAGTACTCCTGTACCAATTAGTGATATTTTTGACAGCCAGCTTCTTGCGGGTGAAATAGTTCTGCTTGAATTCACGCAATCTGACTTTAGAACTAAGTCATTCATGAAGATGTCACATGGTGAATATCTTGATTTGACTACAGGAACGGGAGTCTCATTAGGGGATCATATTAGATTCTGTTGTGGAGAAACCCTCTTAACTTCAGAAGGAGAATTGTTGGGTATAATCAATTCATGTAGACTACTTTGTCCAACGATAGAACATGTTTCTATTAGTAAAGTATTTTTTAAAGACTACTATAAACATCAACGCAGTGAGTCTCTATGGGAATTATTTGAAAAAGCTAAGCTTATTTGTC
>JAIIAN010000345.1 GCA_022717655.1 Bacillota bacterium
CCAGAATAAGTTTAAACTGGTGGATTTTATATGTGCATTATAATTTGAAATTTAAAGCGGTAGGTTTTTCAGTGCCCTCCGTAAGGTTTCCGGGGTTTTTCTGTTGAGTGGAAAGTAAAGTCATCTATGAATTTTCAAGATAAAAGTAAGCAGAAAATTAATCAGTAAAACGAAGTACAAACAAACTAAAAACCGAAAAATCAGACCAGCGGTGTCAAAACGGTGCCAAAAAGAAACTCCTGTGAATATTTGCTATTCACAGGAGTAATTTTTTACCAGCCTTTGATCTGTTTAATTTGTTCAGCATGTTCCGGATCACGATGATATTGCAGCTTCAGACAGATTATTTCCACAACTTCCGGTCAGGTTTCATCATCAAGCTGATAGAATATTGAATGGGAACAGAAAGGTACTCATGAGGAACATCTGGATGTCTATAACTTCAAGAAAAAAGAGCGGAAAAAGGAAGTACAGGAATTGGAGCAGGAGAAAGAGTATCTAACTGTAGCAAATGAGGAATTAACAGCACAAATTGCAGAATCCAGAGAAGATATTCAGATTTTAAAGGAACAGAATCAGATGAAGTGGATCAGATTAATGAATAATATAAAAGCCAGTGCAGAAGAAATTGTATTGAAAAACATGGTATATGTGTAATTGTGATGGACGGTTGATAAGATCGCTCTTTTACATTTTTAACATTTTTTGTATAGATTAGAATAGCACTTTAGAAAGCACTATGGTAAAATAAAGTGAAGGTGAATTGAAAGTTACCGAATTAAGTTAATCGTGCCGTATGGCTTGATTATCAAAACAAAGATAAAAACGCAACGTGCATCTTTGATGTGCCAGAGCCGGTAGGTAGCCCGGTCGTCCTATATAAACGGTTGTAAAAGATATAAAAAGAAATCCGAAACGAATACAGCGTGAAGCAAAAAAGCAGATACTGGAAACAGGCATTGAAATTACAGCAGGAACAGAACGAGCAGGAGCGTAAAAAGAGAAGCCGAAAGAAAAAAGAGGCGGAAGAACAGCGAATGTTTGAATTAAAACAGCGAAAGAAAAGAGAAAAGCATAAGGGGCATTAAAACCCCTTGGGCTTTTTCTCAAATCGGGCTTTATTGATGTGATTGATTTTGGTCTTAATGAAATATGCGTGAGGTAAGAATATGGGAATTATAAAAAATGCTATACCAATATTGGAGTTTGATACAGAACAGACAGCTGTCATAAGTCCTGTACATGAAAATTTACAACTCAATCTTCCGAAAAAGTGTGTATTCGCATTTCTTGGTAATTGTATAGATGAGTATGCGGACAAATTTGATACTAAACAAGTATCTTCTTTTATCAGTGTAACAAAGAGTTACCCTATTTATGTAACAAAATATAAAGGAGAGAAAATTGTTCTTTGTCAGGCACCTGTCGGTGCGGCTGCTGCTACGCAAATCCTTGATTGGCTAATTGGTTATGGTGTTTGTGAGATTATCTCAGCCGGTAGTTGTGGTGCACTTGAATATTTTGAAGAAGGTACGTTTCTTGTGCCTGCCAAAGCATTGCGTGATGAAGGGACTTCATATCATTATGCTCCTCCATCACGTTTTATGGAAACCAACGAAAGAGCCAGAAAGGCTATTGAGAAAACATTAGTTCAACACAACATGAAATATCAAGAGGTTATTACATGGTCGACAGACGGTTTCTTTCGTGAAACAAAAGAAAAAGTTGAATATCGTAAAAAAGAAGGCTGTGCTGTTGTGGAAATGGAGTGTTCAGCACTTTCAGCGTGTGCAGCTTTCAGAAAAGTAATATGGGGAATGATACTGTATACTGCAGATAGTCTAGCGGATGTTGAAAGATATGATGAACGACATTGGGGTGGTAATGCAGATGAGTATGCCCTTACATTATGTCTTGACGCTGTATTAGAAATATAGCTTCTAGTGGAATTTGGAGGGAGTAAATTCATGGCATTAAAATTAGTTAAAGGTAGTTTGCAATACAAAAATCAAATTATAATGCACAGAATATAGTAGAGACAGAACAACTCGTAGAAATGTTAAAACAAAATGGAATAGCAGCTTTTTCGCAGGAAGCAGGTGCAAATGTTGCAATGCATGGGGCACCAGGATTTGGAATATATGGTGTGGATATATTTGTGAAAACCGATGATGCAGAGAAGGCAGTACAGTTGATCAAGGAGATTAATAACCAAGAATGAAGAAAATTTTTGACATTTTCACACATGCGTGCTAATATGATTATAGAGAAAGAGTGCTACCGATAGACGGTTAGTCCGATATATGTT
>JAIIAN010000346.1 GCA_022717655.1 Bacillota bacterium
GGAGAAAAGAAAAGCTGGCAGTATGTCATGAGTGCAAATCAGGGTGAAGAAGATTTTTATAAAGAAGGACTCAAATGGAAGCATCCAAAGGTGGAATATACACCGCTTAATATTGTCGGGGAAGTGGCAAAAGTGTCCGTAGAAACTCCAGAAGGTGTTTCTATGATTTTAGCAGATGCCTTTTATAAAGCAGGTGATAAGACAAAGAAAACAGCAGTAAAAGTCTGTCAGAATAAAGAAAACAAACAGCAGTATCAGTTGATTTTTAAACCGTCTGCAATGGGCGAACATAAAATTGTGCTTCGATTTGATAACGATACCGAAGATTTTGTTGTGCTTAACGTAATGGACAAAATCGAAACTGTTATGGAAGAACGTGTGGAATATATCTGTGATAAATTGTATCATGATGAGACAATTTATCCGCCATTTGCATTTGAGCCGATTTCTAATCAGGGAGAATCTCTTGGAAAAGCAAATTTGGTTTTACAAAAAAATCTGCTTGGAAAATTAGATGTCAGTCAGGTTCGGAAAGTAGAACAATGTGCGGTTCATTATGTGCGTCCAAAATGGTTTATCGACGGTGATTTTAGAAAACCGAGAAAGTTATACGGAGATTTTTACCGTTGCATGGACTTTGAATACATTGCACATTTGTTTTATCTGTTATCGGAATTTGAGGATGAAATACTGGTGCTCAATACCGCAGATACTTATCTGGAATGGGCAACGGAAGTATTTGAATTGAGGGTAAATCCAGAACTTCACCAAGAGGAACGAGGAAAAGAAGAATCTCAGATGTTAGGTGTTTATTTCTTATATTTTGAACGTCTGCTGGATAAATTAAAGAAAAAAGGCAGGATGGAACAATATAATAAAATCAAAGCAATCTGGGAAAGCGTAATGGATAAAATAGATGAGGAGGCAAAGACTTATAAAGCAGCCATCACAGAGCATTTTTATGACAATGCTGGTTTTGGACCAACAGCCGGTGCCTTATGTGAGAGCGGACGAATCGAAAGTGCAAAACAATATGGAGCACTTTTATTTGCCAATATTGGTTATTCCAATGACTTTAGGGCTCAAAATCCAGACCGCTGGTGGGAGGCACTGACCTATATGATTCATTCTTTATGGGGAGGAATCACGGCTGCTTCTGCTTATAAAGTATTTGAGAAATTAAAAGATACGAGATATCTGGAGGCAAGTTATCGAGCAACGGCAGGAATCCTTTATTGTTATGATACTCATTCGACGGCAACTTCTCCATTAGAAAAAGGAATGGCAGCATCTACTTATGCAGTTGCAGGACCGCATATAAATCGACCGGACCTTTCAAGGGAACGCTTTGGTCAGTCTACTTTTTATAGAGATGGAGGAATTTTTGCGAAATTATTTGATAATGACAGCCAGACTCCTGACTGGGATATGGGAGAGGAACTGGTTGCTTATCTGGAGAACTTTGGAGATAAAGCTTTCATTATAAAAAAAGAAACTTCTATTTTGGTTATCAATGGAAGTTTTGAAGAAACGGATACAGAATATAAAATCACAAGTTTTGCGCCATACAGCAGGGGATTTTATTTTATTTCAGATGGTGATATAATAGAGCTTGCAAATGAAAAAGGTTTGCAAAAGATTACGCTGAAAAAAGAAAGGGTTTAAAAATAGATGTCCGGTGATATGATTTCCATTTCCATTCCGCCTTTTCCTGATTTTATAGAAGGAAATTATAAAATTATGAGAAAGGGACAAAGTCATGTAGAACGAAAGAATTTAGGCTTTTTTGATTTGATTGCCGTAAAAAAAGGCACTCTGTTTCTTGCAGAAGGAGAAAAACAGTACGAAGTCAAAGAAAATGAAATGTTTATCTTATTGCCGGACAGACACCATTATTCCTGGAAACCCTGTCAGGAAGATACGGGTTTTTACTGGTTGCATTTTTATACAACAGCGCAGTGGAAACAAGGACCGAAGGCGAGCCGTTTTGTATCAAAGCTTCCGATATCAGGACAACATTATCATCAGTGTTCGTATACTCTGCATTTGCAAAAATATTCGACCATTAAAGAGCCGGAACTGTTGTTTGAATTGTTTCAAAATATACTGGACAGTACGGCAGGGGAACATGATATCTGGAAAACAGAAGAATTATTTTTAAGATTTTTAAAAACGATTGAAAATGCAGGGATGCATAAAGACAGACGGACATTGCTGGCAGAACAGATTCAGATTTATCTGGAAAATAATCTGGAATATCCGATTACAAATCAGATTTTGGAACAGCAGTTTCACTTGCACCGGAAT
>JAIIAN010000347.1 GCA_022717655.1 Bacillota bacterium
GATGGGCATGTAGCGATTCTGATCAGTCATACGGGGAAAAATGAACGACTGGCAGAGATTGCCGGAATGCTGCGAAAGGGCGGTACGAAAGTTATCGTAATCTCTGCAGTGCGTGACGGGATTGTATCAAAACAGGCGGATGAGTTCCTGTATGCAGCAGGTTCTGAGAAAGTAGAAGAGTTCTGGAGTTCAATGTTCTTTGCTTCGGGAAAATATCTGCTGGATATCTTATATGGCATGGAATTCAGCAGGAAATACGATGAGAATCTTGCATTGAATAATAAATATGAGAAGTCGGGCAAAAAGTTGTTATGGTAAATGTTCTGGATCAATGTCGGGAAGTGATACCGGAAATGTAAATTTTGATATAGGCAGATTTCGCAAAGACATGTTGTGCAATATATACAAAAACAACATGTCTTTTTTTACGTCTGAAACATTGTTTCGAGAAAGATAAAAAACAAAAAGAAAAATATGAAACGATTTAACAGAATAAAGCAAAAGAATTGTAAGAAAACGATAAATTATTTATAGTGTACTTGTCAGATAGAAAGAGAGATACATGCATGTAAAAACTCTTAAACAAACATACAGAGGTATACAGATTCCGGAGGATACAGGGATCAGAAAAAGGAAAAGGAGAGTTTCATATGGCAAAGGTAAGAGATTATCATAAGCTTGCCCTGGATATCATCGATGTCGTGGGCGGACAGAAGAATATTGTAAATGCCACAAGATGTGCGACAAGACTCCGTCTGGTATTAAAAGAGACGCCGGAAGGAGCAAAAGAAAAAGTATCTGCACTGGCAGGAGTTATCACGGTTGTGGAAAATAACGGACAGTTCCAGGTTGTAATCGGAACTCATGTTGGAGAAGTCTATGATTCGGTTGCAGAAGCCTTGCATCTGGATGCATCTGCACAGGAAATCGAACAGCCTAAGCAGAACATTGTTAACCGTATTATCGCAACGATGTCTGCAGTATTTGCACCATTCGTATACATTCTTGCAGCAGCAGGTCTGTTGCAGGGAGCCTTGATCCTGATCACGATGGCGGCACCTTCATTTGCAGAGACAGGAACTTATGAAGTGCTGAACTTCATGTCATGGACGCCATTTACATTTTTACCAATCTTCATTGCGATCACTGCATCAAAGCATTTTAAATGTAATACATACATTGCAATCTTATGCTGCTGTGCACTGGTTAACCAGTCATGGGCAGATATCGCAGCAAGAATCGCAGATGGTGATGTGGTAAGATTCTTAGGTGTGAAGTTATCAGAGACAACTTATACATCTACCGTACTTCCACCACTGCTTCTGGTATGGGTACTTTCTTATCTGGAGCATTTTATCGAAAAGAAACTTCCGGATGCAGCCAAGCCGCTTTTGACACCACTGATCTGTTTTGTGGTCATGGTTCCGGCAACGATCATGGTAATCGGACCTGCATCTGCGATTACAGCAAATGCAATTGCGAATGGTTACAATGCATTAGTAGCTTTTGCACCGGCACTGGCAGGAGCGATCATCGGTGGATTATGGCAGGTAGTCGTTATCTTTGGCGTGCACTGGGGAATTACACCGGTCGTACTTGCCAACTTCGATATGAATGGCTGTGATACATTCCAGGCATTCCAGACAATCGCTGTTGTGGCACAGGTAGCTGCAGCATTCGGAGTATTTATCAAATCCAGAAATAAAGAATTTAAAGGTGTGGCACTTTCAGCCGGAGTAACAGGAATCTTCGGTATTACAGAGCCTACCATCTATGGAGTAACATTAAGACTTAAGAAACCATTTATCTGCGGATGTGCAGGCGGTGCAGTCGGAGCAGTTGTAATGAGTTTCTTCCATTCTGCATACTACGCATATGCCGGACTTCCGGGACTTCTGACAATCGTAAATGCAATCAGCAAAGATGCACCGATGTCCTTTATCGGGGAGGCACTGGCATGCGTGATTGCTTTTGTGATCACGATCGTGGCAATTCAGATTGTCGGATTTGACGATCCGGTTGATGAAGCAGAAGAAAGTGAAGAAGAAACAAAAAAAATTACAGGGACAGAGATGCTTTCCGGTGAAAAACAGGAGCAGAAGGAACAGACAGCAGAGATCAAAAAGATTGAGAGCCCACTTGCAGGGAACAGTCATTCCGTTAAGCGAAGTACACGATGAGGTATTTGCAAGTGAGATGATGGGAAAAGGATGTGCGGTCATTCCGGAAGAAGGAAAGGTTTATGCGCCGTTCGATGGTAAAGTTGTCGGATTATTAGACAGCCATCATGCAGTTGGAATGGAAAGT
>JAIIAN010000348.1 GCA_022717655.1 Bacillota bacterium
AGACCATTTTCAATGCAGACAAAAAGGAGGAAATATGCAACAAAAAAAGCAGAATTTATTTGAATAATCAACGAGGTATGAAATTAGATTTCATTAGAGTAGTTAATGCCCTATACGAGAAAGGTTTCTTTAAGGATGAATTGCAAAATAAGATAAGCAAGAAAGAGGTATTCGAAACCTTCGGAAAATGCCTCAACATGGATCTTTCCAAATTTCAAAACGACCTGTCACGCTCTTTGACAGATAGTACCACTTTAGAAAAGCACCTTAAGATTTTCGAAGATTTAAAAGAGAAGATGGAAGACATCTTTAATAGCAGGTAATAGGCTTTCGAAATCAAAAGCTTAAAAGCATTAAATTTGAGTACATATTTTGGATACATAACAAAAAAAATGTATCTTTGTACAAATTTTATAGTATGAACAATAAGGATTATAAATATATTGATTTATTTGCAGGACTAGGTGGCTTTCACCTAGCCCTTGAGCAGTTAGGGGGGGGTAAATGTGTCTTCGCATCTGAACTCAAAAAAGACCTACAAGACCTTTACCGCATCAACTTTCCACAAACCCCTATCGTAGAGGGAGATATCACACAAATACCCCCAAGTGACATCCCTGCACATGACATCTTATGCGCAGGTTTTCCATGCCAACCATTTAGTCAAGCAGGCAAGCGCCAGGGCTTTGAAGACGAGAAGCAGAGAGGCAATCTCTTTGATTACATTTGCGCTATTTTAGACAAACATCATCCAGAATATGTTTTGCTGGAAAATGTAGCTAATCTAAAGGGACATGACCATGGCAGAACATGGAAAACCATCCATCAAAAATTGACAGAACTAAACTACGAAGTAGCAGAACCCGCAATTCTTTCTCCGCACCAATTCGGAATACCTCAACATCGTCGCCGTATCTATATTGTTTGCAGAAACAAGGATTATGGCACACTAGATGATTTTTGTTTCCCGACAACAGAAGAGAAAGAACTACATATCAATGATATTATCAATAGCAAAGACAAAGATTATATCCCATTAAAAGCAGACACAAGAAAGCAGCTTGATATATGGGAAGATTTCTTACACAAATGCTTCAAGCACAATAAGAGTATTCCCTCATTCCCAATTTGGGCTATGGAGTTTGGAGCCAACTACGAATATGAAGGTCTTGCCCCTACTTACCAGCCATTGGAAAATCTCAAAGAGCGCAAGGGAAAATTCGGTACTGTTCTAACAGGAAATACAAGAAAAGAATTAATCGAGAAATTACCAATTTATGCCCAAACGACAAAAACAAAAGAATTTCCAAAATGGAAGAAAAGATACATTCAAGAGAATCGCATTTTTTACAATAACAATAAAGAATGGCTAGATTCTTGGATGGAAAACGTGAAAGGCTTTTCCAATAGTCATCTTAAACTAGAATGGAATTGTGGAGTAGAAGCCAAGCCTACGCTCTTCGATAAAATAGTACAATTTAGAGCTTCAGGTATCCGCATCAAACTCCCAACCTTTTCTCCTGCACTTAATCTCGTTGGCACGCAAGTACCAATCTTCCCATGGATAAAACTGCCGAAATCTACGCTTAAGGAAGGAGATGCAGACCATGGTCGATATATGACGATTAAAGAAGGTGCAAGGCTACAAGGAATGGAAGATTTGAAGTTCGGTAACGAAAATTTCAAACTATCTACAAACAGATGTTACGAAGCTTTAGGAAATGCCGTAAACGTAACTATAGTAAAAATGATTGCTAAAAAATTATTGGGATTATGATGGAAAAAGACTCATATATCAGCAAGCCACAAACTGTTAGTGTGGCCATAGGTACAAGCATGTATGGCAGATTCAAAGATTTACCTAATACGCCGTCACATGTCTTAGCCGAATTTGTGGACAATGCTCTACAATCATACAGAGACAACAAGTCTATATTGGAGTCTATGGAGCCAGACTACAAACTTCGAGTAAGCATTTATTTCGCTATGGATACCGATGGAAAGATAATTAGCGTTGATGTAAACGACAACGCAGGCGGAATCAGCAAAGACAAATTTAACACGGCATTCATGCCAGCCAAGAAACCAGACAACGACCTGGGACTCAATGAATTTGGTATGGGTTTAAAAACTGCAGCATGCTGGCTAGGAGAAGACTGGCTAGTAAAAACATCTGCCATAAATGAGCCAGAAAGTAAGACCATCAATTTCTGCCTCAATGATATTTGTGCGGAAGATTTGAGGGAATTGCCAGTAAAATACAAAGCAGAAAATTCCCAGGAGCACTATACCCATATCCATATAG
>JAIIAN010000071.1 GCA_022717655.1 Bacillota bacterium
ACACAGGGCGGTAATTACAATCACTACATGCCTCTCATATCCTAATGCCATCGTTGCTACTACAATTCCGACTGCCAGACAGATAATCCGGCTTGTCACATCTTCTCCTGAAATAAAGGAAGAAGCCAGCCAGTAAATCAATCCGGTACAAAGAATAAAAATACCTGCTTTATAAAAACACCAGGCTATCATTCCAAGAAACAGCGCAGCCAATGCTCCGGCAATTAAAATGTAACTCTGTTTTCCTCCAAGATAATACCACGCTGCTGCGCCTCCGGCTACTGCTCCGATTGCCAGTCCTAAAAGAGTTCCCCATACTTTTCTAAGCCGGTATCCCATAAAACAGTTTAGCAGTGCAAATATCATTCCTGCCAGTAAAATCCCCGTCATATATCTCTGTGTTATATTCCCATATTCTGAAACTACCATGTTTAATATCTGTGTTATATTCATTTCTTTCTACCACCTCTCGCACCTACCTACCTTAACACACATATTTTAACTTCTTAAGTTCATTAATGTGAATTTTTTATTTCTTTTCCTTTAAGATATGAATTACGAATGTAACATAATGTTTCTTTTTCACCTTTTTCTGCCAACATTCGTAATAAAAATTCCAAATCACGGTTGGTATCCTCATGCACAAACCACAATTTGCCCTTGCTTTTCAAAAAATATTCTAAAGGTGCACGGTTCGTATAAGATTCCGGATGATACACTTTTGAAGCACAAATCCTGTCCATCACCATCTCCGCTATATAATTCCTCGGCATCGGCACTCCTTTTATAATGGTATCACAATCAATCCCATAATCTACCCAATGTTCAAAATGATGTTTATTTCTTCCATAGTGATGAATCCACGCTGTTGAAAGCCCTGTTGCTTCTCTCTCCGCATTGTTTGGACTGCGGTTTCCCTGATAATATTTACATCCTGCTGAAAATTCCGTCCATGAATACTTTGACAAATCATGGAGCATTCCCTGCCGATATAGTCCTATTTTAAAGCAGTATTTCATAACCATCAGTTTATGTTTTGTAATTGTTTTAAAATGTCCCCAGATATGCATTAATTCTCATCCTGCTTTCCTTTTAAGATTACTACGGTTCTTGGTCCAACCTTTATTGTTACTTTCTTTCTTTGAATTTCTTTTTTCTTTTTATTTTTTTCTGTCTTTTCTTCTTTCAAAATTTCTGTTTCAATCTCTGCATCTTCACCACTTGTCAGAATCTGTTCCCATGACATTTTCTCTGAAAGACTTGGCAGCCCAAATTCATGTTCATTCCAGTGAAAATTATAAGCTACAAAGAGCAGCTCTTTTTCACATCCGGCATAAGCTCCACAGTATAAAATTCCTATGTGACGGTACTGCGGACTTCCGAAATAATACCACGGCTGACTGCTGTGATAAGAAATATCCGGATATCCCACTGCTTTATAATCTGCCCCTTTTAATTCGCTTTCCAGATGCAAAATCGAATGCATTTTTCGAATGGAAACCGCTTCTTTTACAAATTCAAACAGTTCTTTATTCTGGCGCAGTTTTTTCCAGTTTACCCATCCCGTTTCATTATCTTGGCACCATGCATTATTGTTTCCGCCCTGTGAGTTTCCAAACTCGTCACCCTGAAAAATAAGCGGTGTTCCCTGACTTAACAACAACATAAGAAAAGCATTTTTCAACTGTCCCATGCGAAGCCGGCGAATACTTTTTTTTCTGCTGTACCCTTCTGCCCCACAGTTCCAACTGCAGTTATACTCAATTCCATCCCTGCCATTTTCTCCATTTGCCTCATTATGACGCTCATCATAAGAGACCATATCCATCATTGTAAGACCGTCCTGGTCTGCCATATAATTAATCACACCACTGTTTTTGTAATTTCTTTTATTTCGATAAAGAAATTCTTCTATCATTCCCTCATCACTTTTTAAAAGATGACGCATACAGTACAAAAATCCCTCATTGTATTCTGCAATATGTCGAAAAGACGGAATCTGATTTTGATAAATCTGTTCTGCATTAATATCAGAAAAAAATAATTTACTCTGTGAAAGCCATTTATCTTTTACCAAGACTTCCGGCAACACGCCCTTTCCCATCAGATGAAATCCATCAATATGATACGTTTTCATCCAATAATGCAGAATGTCAAGTATCTGTGAAGAACCGACACTTCCATCAAAATAAAATTCCATCAGGCACTCAATTCCTGCACCATGAAGTGAATCCACCATCTTACAGAATTCCTGATATGGATAATCGGTACTGCAAAAAGAGGCCTTTGGTGCAAAATAATTTGCTTCTCCAGTATAGCCCCAGCAGTTTACCCGTACCTGTTTTTTTCTTTCTCCAAAATATTCTGGTTCTTTTACTTCTTTTGAACATTCCCGATACTCATAAGCCGGCATAAAAAGCACGCCTGTAATTCCCAGCTTTTTTAAATAAGCGATTTTCTGCTCTACTCCACGAAATGTTCCTTTCTCCCTTACTCCGGAATCCTTATCTTTTGTAAAAGAACGCACCTGTAATTTATATAAAATACTGTCTGAGAGTAAAATCGGAGAAAATTCCTCATTTTTCCAGTGATAATTTTCTTTTTGATACCGACATCTTACTGCATGTTCTTCTTTTGGATATTCTTTTCCAAATTCACTCACTCCGCTTAAAGACTGTGCATAAAAATCCTGCTGCACTTCCCCATCCACACAGTAGTTATATTCATACTCATCCATCGAAATTCCGGATATCATAACTGCCCGATAGTCTCCAAAACTTTTTTCTTTTGAAAGTGGAACAGCTATCTCTGGTCTGCTTTCCCCTTTTTTATAGAAAAGCAGACTTACTTCTTTCTCTGCTTCTATACATGCTGTAAACACATATCCTTTTCTTGTTTTTACGACACCTGGACTTTCCGGATAAACAGCTCTCCACTGCAGTTTATTTTCCGTCTCACTCACACATTCTCTGGACAAGTTTTTCACCTCATTTCAATTTTTCCTGTTCCTTACACAACACTTCCATTCTGTCATGTACACTCGAAGCATCAGACTCATCCGTCATTGTGACAATCGTATCCCCATTCATAAGAATCGTATGTCCCTTTGGAATGAGCTCGCTTCCACTTCTTTTAATTGCTACTAACAGACAGTTTTTTGGCCATTCTACCTGCTGTATCATTTTATTTTGAATTTCACACCCATAACTTACAATATATTCCTGTAAAACCTTTTCCCCGGTCTTTTTCGAAACTTCGATGCCTCGTTTCTTTAACAAATTGGTGAGCAGACTTTCATAAATCGGTTCGGATTTAAATCCCGTAGCCACCAGATAAGCGACAATTGAAACCAAGGATAACGACAACATCTGGCTGAAACTTCCTGTCATCTCAAAAATCAGAATAATTCCGGTAATCGGTGCTCGTACAATCGCTGTAAAATAACCAGCCATCGCCAGTACAATAAAGTTACTGATATACTGTGAATCCATACCCAGATAGGTGACGGCAAAAGAGGCATAAGCGCCTCCAATTAAAGAACCCAATACTAAAAGCGGAAAGAAAATTCCGCCGGGTGCTCCCGAACCAAAAGAAACACATGAGAAAAATAATTTCATCACAAACAAAAACAGGATTCCCTTTAACATCATATTGCCTTCGGCAACCATATCAACCAGATTATGTCCGCTTCCAAGAATTTCCGGCATTGTAAATCCAAAAAATCCTGCCATTAAAAACGGAATTAACAATTTTATCGTCTCTGATCGTTTTCCTTTTATTTTTCCAAATAACTCCTGACTCTTTAACGTTACTTTATTATAAAAAGCACCCATAATGCCCAAAATAATTCCCAGTGCTATGATATGTCCATAATACGAATCAGGAATTGCTCCTGTCACCTCAAACTGAAAAACCGGACGAAATCCCATAAATTCCGCCGAAATATAATCTGCGGTAATCGACGCTGTCATAACGGAAATCAAGACCGACACCGAAAAGTTTTTATGTATCTCTTCTAATGAAAACATCACACCCGCAAGCGGTGCATGAAATGCTGCGGCAAGTCCGGCACTTGCTCCACAGGTAATCAAATATTTTTCTTCTGTTTTTCCTCTTCCAAGCAGGCTCGAAACCGCTTTTCCCGACATGGCTCCAATCTGAATCGACGGACCCTCTCTTCCCAAAGAAAGACCTGCAAACAAAGATAAAAAACCTCCAAGAAATTTTGTCGGCAGAACTCTCCACCAGACCTGATTTAATTTTCCTGCCATTTCACCTTCTACCTGTGGAATTCCACTTCCCGAAATAAAAGGTTCCTTTTTTACAAGCCATCCAACAATACATGCCAGCGTAAATAAGATAAAAAACCAGACTCCTGCTGCAAACGGATACTCTTTTCCTAACGCAAGCACAAAATTCATGGCCTTTCCCGCATATTCCAAAAGGACACGATACGCAAGTACAATCAATCCTGCTACAACTCCAACCAGGAAGCCTTCTACTGTCAAGATTGATTTAAAGTGCGCAGCCCTTTTTATCAAATGAGACGTATCTTCTTTCACTTTCTCTTCCCCTCTCTCATCCGTAAATGCGCTCTTAAAATCTTTCCAGAAACATTAAGAGTACATTTAGAGTAATACTTTTATTATACGTGCCCATAGTAAAAATTGCAATTGCCAATTGTCAATGCTTGAAATCTTTCAAGTCATCTGGTACTATTAATTATAACACTATAAGTATTAAGAAAGAGGTAATTACCAATGAGTGAAGAAACTTTTACAACCAATATCGGAGGATGTGACCCAAGTGACTGTGCATCCTGTACTTCAGACTGTGCTGGAGCCGGACAGGCAATTCCACGTGTTCCAAATCCTACCATTAAACTGACCTTAGAAGACGATTCTGTTTTAGAATGTGCCGTACTGACTACTTTTGATGTAGAAGGATTTGGCGAATACATTGCACTGATTCCATTAGATAAAAACGGCAAAAATAAGAGTGGAGAAACTTTCCTTTTCCGTTATCATGAAGAAGACGGAAATCCTGTTATCAATAACATTGAACGTGAAGATGAATACATGGCTGCTGCTGAAAGCTTCCACAACTTTATCGAAAATCTTCCTCACGAAAATGAAATAGACGAAGAAGCAGAGGAAAAACCAGGCGAAGAACAGAACGAAGATATCTTTGCCGAATAAAAACACCATAATATGTAGTCTCATCAAACCCCAAAAGTTTCCGAGACTACATTCATTTTAAAGGGAGGGAATACTTTGGAAGAATTACAAATCTGGGACAGTCATGTTCATTTATTTCCACCAGAAATTTATAATAATTGGGAAACTTATGCTGCCCGCGACTCGTGGTTTGGCGTTCTGACCAAAAAGCCGGAAAACCACAAAGGAACCGAAGAAGCCTGGGCCAATGCCGAAGAAGCGCTTGACTGTGCCACACAAGCCGGTATTCATGGTTTAGTCATGCAGGGCTGGTACTGGAACGATGCGGGACTGATGCGTATGCATAATGACTATATGGCAGAAAGCATGAAAAATCATCCGGAACGCTTAAAAGGATTCATCTCGATCAATCCAAAATTCAAAAAAGAAGCAATTTCAGAAATTGAACGTTGTGCCAAACTCGGCTTCTCAGGAATCGGAGAACTTGGTCCCGGCGGAAACGGCTATGATTTTAACGACCCTGATTTTATCGAAGTCGTAGAATGTGCAAATGCCTATCATCTGCCAATCAATATCCACTGCGGAGAGCCGGTCGGTCATCCTTATCCGGGAAAAGACATGACCTCCCTTGCGCCGCTTCCTGGCTTGATTTTAAAATATCCAGATGTTACATTTATTTTAGCTCACATGGGTGGTGGACTTCCTTTTTATGAATTAAATCCACGTTATCATGGAAAGTTCAAAAATGTCTATTACGATACAGCTGCAAATCCACTGCTTTATCACATCAGCAGTTTCCGTGCTGTTATTGGTTTGATTGGAAGCAAACGACTGCTTTACGGAAGTGATTTTCCACTGCTTTTATATCCGTCTAAAAACAGAGAAATGGATTTTTCCATGTTCGTCAATCAAATTAAAAATGACGCCAGTCTTTCCAAAGAAGAATGGAGTGATGTGATGGGAAATAACTTACGACGAGTGTTAAATATTTAAAAAAAAGAAACGCATGCAGCAAAAGGAGCGGCATGCGTTTCTTTTTTTGCTATTTATGCTTTTAAACTTGGAATTGCAACTTCTAAGTCTACATCCTTTGCGTAGTCCACGCCATCAAGATGAAATCCAAACATCTGATAAAAATCCTGCCAATATCCATCAATATCTGAAAGTTCTGTTACATTTTCTGTTGTAACGTTTTTCCAGCACTCCATTACTTTATCCTGAACTTCATCGGAAAGCTCCCAGTCATCCATACGGATTCTTCCCTGTTCATCTGTCACCGGTTTTTCTACAAATAATTTTTCATGAAACAATCTTGAAATCTGTTCAATACATCCCTCATGCGTTCCCTGCGCTTTCATCACTTTATAGAGAATTGCAAAATACAGCGGTACAATCGGAATTGCTGCACTCGCTTGTGTTACCAGTGCTTTATTGACAGAAATATAAGCCTTAACATCTGAATATTTCTCATTGATTTTTTCTGCGGTCTTTGTCAGATGACGTTTTGCCTGACCAATTGTTCCATCATAATAAATCGGATAAGTCAGTTTTGGTCCAATATAAGAATAAGCTACTGTTACGGCATTTTCAGAAAGCACACCTGCGTCGTGAAGTGTGTCCATCCAATCCATCCAGTCTTCTCCGCCCATCACTTTAATTGTACCTTCTAATTCCCCATCTTTCGCAGGTTCTACGGTCTTTGTCACAATTGTATTATTTCTTAAATCCAGACTTTTTTCTGTAAATGCTTCGCCGGTCGTCTTTAAGGAAGAAGCCCATACCGTTCCATCTGCAGTTGTTCTTCTAGGTGCTGCCAGACTGTAGATTACCATATCAACCCGTCCCAAATCTTCTTTAATCATTTCAACGACTTTTTCTTTTACTTCTAAAGAAAACGCATCTCCATTTATTGACTTTGCATAAAGCCCATTTTTTTCGGCCTCTTTTTCAAATGCAACGGTATTATACCATCCCGGAGTTGCTGTACGTTTTCCATTTGATGGCTTTTCAAACATGACTCCAATTGTGGAAGCCTGACATGCAAATGCAGCTGTAATACGGCTTGCAAGACCATATCCGGTCGATGCTCCAATTACTAATACTCTCTTTGGTCCTTCTATCGTTCCTTTATCTTTTACATAAGTAATCTGTCGTTTTACGTTCTCATAACATCCTGTCGGATGTGCGGTTGTACAAATAAACTCTCTTACCTTTGGCTCTACAATCATCTTATTTTCCTCCGCCATTTTACTGATGTACTCCCAGAATCTTTACTATGATTCCAAGAGCATATTACTGTTCCTTTCAAATAGTTTGACTCTCAAAGTATATTATCATAAAAAAAACGGAAATGCAAGGTTTGTTTCTGCATTTCCGTTTTTCTCTTATTTTTTACTTATTTGGTCGTGCTTCCAAATCCGCCATTACGCACTTCTTCCACATCATCATCTACCGTGATTCCGTATTCTACAAAAATTCCCTGTGCAAAACCAGTTCCTGCTTCTACATGAATTGTTTTTTCTTCATTGGAATCATTTGTAATTTTAATAAACATATGTCCCTCATTGTCAGAGTAAAAATAATCACTGTCAATAATTCCTACGGTATTATTTAACTGTAAACGATATTTAAATCCCAGACCGCTTCTCGGATAAATTTTTAAAACCCAGCCTTCTTCCATCTGTACACGGATTCCGGTTGGAATCTTAATTGTCTCCTGTGGTTTTAACTCAAAGGTAAGCGGGCTGAAGAAATCATATCCGGCACTTCCTGAAGTCGCACGCTTTGGAAGCTTAACAGATTCATAGATACGTTCTAATTCTTCACCGGAAGTCTCACCAAAAGTATCCTGCCATCCCTCCGCAAACTGTTCTTTACTGACTTTCATAAATTTTGCAATTCGTTTCATTAAGATTTATCCCTCCGCATGCAGAATAATCTGCTTTTCTTTCAATGATTTTTGTACATCAATCACTCTCTGATTGGAGCTGCCTTTCCATTTGAGTGCCACATTTTTCTTCTCTATCATAAACTCTCCGTCTACCAGTACATCCAGATAATTTAAGATTTCTTCGCCCTGCAAAGACTCCCATAACGCACCTGTATACAGCCAGATTGTCTTTGACGGATACTTTTCTTTGATTTCTTTTGCAAATCTTGTCACCTCAGAGATATTCTGCACATAAAGCGGGTCTCCACCGGAAAATGTAATTCCGGAAATGTAGGCTTTTTCCAGTTGTTCAAAAATTTCCTGCTTTGCAGACTCATCAAATAAAATTCCACTGTTCGGGTCCCAGGTTACAGGATTCTGACACTCTTTACAACAATGAGAACATCCTGATACCCATAAAACCACCCGAAGTCCGTCTCCATTTAACATATCATCTTTTGTGATATTATGATAACGCATTTTTTTGCCTCCCGTAAATTTAATGTACGACTTTTTCTATACTAAAAAACAACATCATTAAAAATTACAAGCGTATGTTTAAAAAGGGAGAACCGCTTATCGCCATGTTCTCCCTCTCTATGTTACTTAGTCAAAAATTCTTCCTGACTTAAATTTCTTATGCTTCTTCCGGAACGTCCTTAATGCTGAAGCTGATTCGTCCCATCTTATCTTTTCCAAGACAGATTACTTTCACTTCATCACCAAGAGTCAGCACATCTTCTACACGGTTAATTCTTTCTTTTGCAATTTTTGAAATATGAACCATACCCTCTTTTCCAGGGGCAAATTCAACGAATGCACCAAAGTCTTTAATGCTCACTACTTTACCGGTGAAAATCTGACCTTCTTTAAAATCAGTTGTAATAATTTTGATATAGTTAAGTGCTTTATCCATCATTTCTTTTTCTGTACCACATACAGAAACTGCACCTGTCTCATCAATATCAATTTTTACACCTGTTTCATCAATAATTGCATTGATTGTTTTTCCACGCTGTCCGACTACATCACCGATTTTATCTGGGTCAATCTGAATCTGAACAATTTTCGGTGCATATTTGCTTACTTCTTTTCTCGGCTCTGCAATACATTTTTCCATTACTTCTGTCAGAATGTATTCTCTTGCTTCTTTTGTTTTTGCAATTGCTTCTTCAATAATCGGTCTTGTCAATCCATGAATCTTAATATCCATCTGAATTGCAGTGATACCATCATGAGTACCCGCTACCTTAAAGTCCATATCTCCGAAGAAATCTTCCAGACCCTGAATATCTGTTAAAACGATATAGTCATCATCTGTCTCACCGGTTACCAGACCACAGGAAATACCTGCAACCGGTTTTTTAATCGGTACACCTGCTGACATCAGAGACATCGTGGATGCACAGATACTTGCCTGTGAAGTAGAACCATTTGATTCAAATGTTTCAGATACAGTACGAATTGCATAAGGGAACTCTTCCGGTGCCGGAAGAACCGGAACTAAAGCTCTTTCTGCTAATGCTCCATGACCGATTTCTCGACGTCCCGGACCTCTTGAAGGTTTTGTCTCACCCACAGAGTAGGACGGGAAGTTATAATGATGCATGTAACGTTTGGATGTTTCAAATTCATCCAGACCATCCAGTCTCTGCGCTTCAGAAAGCGGAGCTAAGGTTGTAATGGTACAAATCTGTGTCTGTCCACGTGTAAACATTGCAGAACCATGTACGCGAGGAACTAAATCTGTTTCAGCTGCCAGCGGACGAATCTGTGTGATTGCACGACCGTCTGGACGTTTATGGTCTTTTAAAATCATCTTACGAACCGTTTTTTTCTGATACTGATAAACCGCTTCTGAAAGTACAGCCAGCCATTCTTCGTTTTCTGCAAATGCTTCTTCTAATTTTTCTGTGATAACACGGATATTTTCTTCTCTTGTCTGTTTGTCATCAGAGAATACAGCCTCTTCCATTTCTGCAGGAGGTACAATCTCTTTGATTGCTGTAAACAATTCTTCCGGAACAGCGCAGCTTTCATAAGCATGCTTTTCCTTTCCACATTCAGCAACGATGGTATCAATAAAAGCAATGATTTCCTGGTTTACCTCATGTGCTTTAAAGATTGCATCAATCATTTTTGCTTCCGGAACTTCATTTGCTCCCGCTTCAATCATGATTACTTTGTCTCTTGTGGAGGCAACCGTTAACTGTAAATCAGAAATTGTTTTCTGAGCCAGTGTCGGATTTACAATAAATTCCCCGTTAATCATACCAATCTGTGTTGCCGCACATGGACCATCAAACGGAATATCGGATACACATGTCGCAATAGAAGAACCTAACATTGCAACAACTTCCGGATTACATTCCGGGTCTACCGACATAACCATGTTATTTAAGGTTACATCATTTCTATAATCTTTTGGGAACAATGGACGCATTGGACGGTCAATGACACGAGAAGTTAAAATCGCATGTTCACTTGCTTTTCCTTCTCTCTTATTGAATCCTCCCGGGATTTTTCCAACTGCATATAATTTTTCTTCATATTCTACACTCAGAGGGAAGAAATCAATTCCTTCTCTTGGTTTTTCAGAGGCAGTTGCTGTACACAGTAATGTTGTGTCTCCATAATGCATAAATGCAGCACCATTTGCCTGCTTTGCTACACGGTTGATATCAACTGTCAGTGTTCTGCCTGCAAGTTCCATTGAAAAACTTTTGTACTCTTTGGACATCTCTTATCTCCTTTTCTAAACTAATCTGGCAGCTTCTGTCCGAAACAACTGAAAAAAACAGTTTTATTTTTACTCTTACAACACATTACTTTTCTTAAACTATTCTTTTCAGTGGTCTCGGCTCCAGTTTTGCCGCCTTTGCTAAAACAGGGCGGAAAAATTCCGCCCCTGGTTGTTACTGATTATTTTCTCAGACCTAATTTTTCAATTAAAGCACGGTATCTTTCGATATCAGTTTTCTTCAGATAATCAAGAAGACCACGTCTCTGACCTACCATTTTTAACAGACCTCTTCTGGAATGATGGTCTTTATGGTTGCTCTTTAAATGCTCTGTCAGCTCTTCAATTCTTGCTGTTAAAACTGCAACCTGTACTTCCGGTGAACCTGTATCACCTGGTGTTCTTGCGAATTCTGCCATAATAGCCTGTTTCTTTTCTTTTGAAATCATTTTAATTTCCTCCATTCATCTTTTTAATCGCCTGTAATTAAGAAACGGTCGGAGTGTCCGGTTTCTGAACTACGGCTGAACTCATACTTGCTCAGTATAGCACAAGATATTTCACTTGTAAAGTCCTATTGTATTACAATTTTTCATGTAAATCTGCAAAAAATTGTTTTCCTTTTGCCACATCAATATCAAGCTGTCCTTTTAATTCCAAAAGGGATGCAAATTTACGTTCCGGACGAAGGTAATGATAAAATCTTACTTCTGCTTCCTGTCCATATAAATCTTCATTACAATTAAACAAATACGTTTCCACACCCAGAAAGTTTTCTTTTACCGTTGGTTTATAACCTACATTGGAGATTCCATCGTACTCTTTTTCTCCAATTTTGGAACGAGTCAGATAAACTCCGTTTGGCGGAAATTTTTTGCTGACTGGCGGAATCAGATTCGCAGTTGGTACTCCAATCGTTCTTCCAAGCTGTCTTCCATGCACAATCTCTCCCCTGGTAAAATACTGATATCCCAAAAGAGCATTTACTTTTTCGATGTGTCCCGCTTCCAGCTCTTCTCTTATATAAGTACTGCTGATTTCCCTTGTCCCGTCTGTCAGTTTTTCTACGACTTCTACCGTAAAATCATACTGTGTTCCCATTTGTTTTAATAACTCAGGGTTTCCTTTTCTTTCATGACCAAATCGAAAATCCGGTCCAACTGCCAGATAAGATACATGCAGACGTTTCACCAGAAATTCTTTTACGAATTCTTCTGCTTCCATATTCATCACAACATCCGTAAACGGGCACGCAATCAAAACATCCACTCCCAGATTTTCTGCCAGTTCCTGTCTTTCCTCATTGGTTAAAAGAGTCTTTGCCGGTTTATGATACAACTTCACAAGCGGAGAAACATCAAAGGTAAATACGACTGTCGTACAGTTTTCTTTTTTCTTTTGTTTCATGCACGCAATCAGTTTCTGATGCCCTCTGTGCAATCCGTCAAATTTTCCAAGTGTCACAGCACTTCTCTCTTGCGCTGGCAGTACAGGCACTTCGTTTGTGTAAATCATAATGTTTCCTCTTTCTGCTTCTAAAAATCCTGCGGTGTAAAAAAGATGGTGTGTGCTCCAAAACATTCCCGTCTTTTTTGATACTCATAAATACCGATAAAATGTCTGTCGCTGTCATACATGCGCACTCTTGTTTTATCTGGCATTTCATAAGTCTTTATTGCCGGTACTTTATTTCCATTATGAAGCAGTTTATCCATTTCTTTCGGCATAATAATCTCCTCATAATGAGAAAACATTTCTTCTATTGTTACAAGATGAGTATCAAAGGTACCTGTCTTTACTGCTGTCTCAATCTCAGAAAGCTTCATGCTGTCCGCTAAAACAAAGCGTTCCACCTGCGTTCTTAAAAGACTTTCCATACAGCCTCCACAGCCCAGTTTCGCACCGATATCATGACACAGTGTTCGTATGTAAGTTCCCTTTGAACACGTTACCGAAAAGCGTACCAGTGGCAGATTCATTTCTAAAATCTTGATTTCATAAAAGGTTACTTTTCTTGGTTTTCGCTCAACTTCTTTTCCCTCTCTTGCAAGTTCATAAAGTTTGCGCCCGTTTACTTTTAAAGCAGAATACATCGGAGGAATCTGTTCCTGGTCTCCTAAGAAACCGAAAATCGTGCGCTCCACTTCTTCGTCTGTCACACTCACCGGATGTTCTCCTAAAACCTTACCGGTCATATCCTGTGTATCTGTCACAATTCCAAGACGAAGAACTGCTTCATAAGTCTTTGTCTTATCTGTCAGCAGTTCACAAAGCTTTGTCGCTTTTCCAAGGCAGACTGGAAGCACGCCTTCTGCTTCAGGGTCAAGTGTTCCTGTATGACCGATTTTTTTCTGTCTTAAAATTCCACGAAGCTTCGCAACTACATCATGAGAAGTATAACCCTTTTCTTTGTATACATTAATGACTCCGTTAATCACTGCATTTTTTCCTTTATTTCTTTTTCAATCTGTTCTAACAGATTATTCATAACATCGTAAATAGACCCCTGCATGGTGCATCCAGCTGCACGTACATGACCGCCTCCTGAAAAATAAGATGCTATTTTATTTACGTCTACTTTTGATTTGGAGCGGAGACTTACTTTAAATTCCTGTGTCTTTGTCTCATAAATAAACACAGCCACTTCTACTCCACGTGTCAGACGAAGCTGTTCTACAATTCCATCTAACTCTTTTGGTCCTACTCCGTAAAAATCCAAATCTCTTTTTCTAAGACAGCCAATGATACATTTTTTATCTAACACCTGAATACTTTCCATCAGGCATCTTCCCAGAATCTGATTCTGCACATAGCTTTTTTCATAGAAAGACTGGTCAATGATACTGGAAAAATCAATTCCTTTTTCCATCAGCTTTGCCACAACCCGCATGGTTTCCGGTGACGTGCAGGAATATTTAAACACACCGGTATCACTTGCAATTCCGGTATAAATTGCCTCTGCTACCTCTTTTGTAATTTTTTCTTCTTCTAAAAGGTGAAATAACAGTTCTGATGCAGAACTCATTTCAGGTTCAATCAGATTTTCATCTGCAAACCCATGATTACTGATATGAT
>JAIIAN010000072.1 GCA_022717655.1 Bacillota bacterium
AGGTAAAAGAAATTGCTGCCACACTGTCGTATTTCATAATTTTTTCTCCGAGTGCATCCTCATAATTTTTTGAAGTATCCTGATATCTTAACAACAGCTGATTATAATTCGGAGTCTCATGAAACAGACTTTCATAAGTCTCTGTTGTCAAATACAGATAATGTCGGACATAGTTTTCCACAATAACAGAAATCTTGACTTTGACTATCGTATCCCCTTTTTTTAGTTCTACCGTATCTCCCACTTTTACCCCAAGCATATCTGCTGTTTTTTCGCTTATGGCTGCTCCTTCTTTGGGAAAGGCATAATGTTTACCGCTTACACGGTCACGAAATTCAAAGAAATCTTCCAATTTATCTACCGTCTTTGGCACTTCAAGCATAGTATCTACCGTCTTTTTCTCACTTTGCAGTTCTACATTCTGGCAGTAGAGTTCCATCATCTCATCAATTCCCTGATAAGCTTTTAAATCTTCCTGCTGGGCTTCTTTTTCAGCTTCTGAAACATTAGAATCTAAAATCACATTTGCCTCATAAGTAAACAGATTGACAAATTGATTTTTGGCAATGGCAGTAATTGAATCCTGAAGTCCGAATCCGACCAATATCAGCCCCATACAGCCTCCAATTCCAATTACAGTCATAAAAAATCGTTTTTTATAACGCACTAGATTTCGTACTGTAGATTTCTGGGTAAAGTTCAAGTGTTTCCATAAGATACCAATGTGCTCTAGAAAGATTCGTTTTCCATTTTTTGGTGCCTGCGGACGCATCAGTTCGGCGGGCTTTGACATTAGTTCTTTTTGGCAGGCAGTGAGGGTTGCAATTCCGGTACAGCCGGCACTTGCCAAAATAGCAAGTCCTCCCTGATGCCAGTTTAATGGCGTCCGATAATAAGGAAGTCCGGTATATAACATTCCGTAGGCGTTCATAATCACCCAGGGCAGAATTTTCTCTCCGATTACCACACCTGCAAGTGCACCAGAAACTGTAGAAACCATTGCATAAGCAAAGTATTTTAATGCAATTTTTCCATCTGAATACCCAAGTGCTTTTAACGTTCCTATCTGCTGACGCTGTTCCTCTATCATACGAGTCATCGTCGTCAAGCTGACCAATGCTGCAACCAAAAAGAAGATAACTGGAAAAAATTTTCCGATATTTGAAATTCGCTCAGCATCCTGTCCAAAACTTTCTGTTGACGTAATTTTATCCCGACCCCAGACATACCAGGTTGGAACTTCCAGTTTTGCCAGTTCTTCTTCTCCATCCGAAATCTTTTGTTTCGCATCTGAAATTTCCGGTTCGGCCTCTTTTTTGGCGGTTTCATATTCTGCTTTTCCGTCCTCTAATTCCTGTGCTTTCTCTTCTAATTCACTTTTTGCTTCTTCAAGAGAAGTACGCCCTTCTGAAATCGTCTGTTTGGCATCACTAAGCTGTTTCTCTCCATCGGCAAGCGTGTTCTTCGCCTCTAAAATCTGGCTTTCTCCTTCTTTTATTTGATTTTTTGCCTCGACAAGCTGAACTTCTCCATCCGAAATTGTGGCTTCATTTTGTTTTATCTTTTCTTCTGCTTCCTGTAACTGCTTTTTCGCAGAATCTATCTGTGTCTGTCCTGCATTGAGTTCCTCTTCTTTTTTAGAAAGAGTCGTCTTTGCCTCTTCAATCTGCGTCCCAGCTTCTTCGATTTGTATTCTTGCCTGTTCTAACTGGGCTTCTGCCTCTGGTTTTGCCGTTTCAAACGCCGAAATTCCTGCCTCTAATGCTTCTTTTTGAGCGGTAAGCTTGGAAAGTTCCTCACTTTGCGCTGTTATCTGGGCTTCCAGTTCGGTTTTCTGTACCAAAAGCGTTTCATAAGTTTCATCTGAACTCTCGCTTTGGGCTAACTGCTGTTCCAAAATTTCCAGTTGAGTTTTCATTTTAGTAAGCGCATTTTCTAATTGAGTGATTCCTGCGCTTACAGTTTCCAGCTGAGTTTTTGCCATTTCTATCTGGCTTTTTTGTGCTTCATAAGCAGTTTTGTTTGCTTCATACTGACTCTTTCCACTTTCAAACTCACTGATTTTTGTTTGAAGTTCCCTTTTTGCATTCTCAAGCTGAGTCCTTCCATCCTTTAATTCCTGCTCTTTTTGTGCAAGCTGTGTTTTATTTGCTTCGAGTTCTTTTTTTCCAGATTCCAAAGCCTGCTTTCCACTTTCCAGCTCTTTAGTCTTTTCGGATACCTGTGTTTTTGCACTTTCTAATTCTTTCGTTTTTTGAGCTAAGGTCTGCTTTCCGGATTCCAGTTCTGATTCCTTTGATTTTAACTCATTTTCTCCATCGTTTAATTCCTGCTCTTTTTCAGAAATCGTAGTTCTTGCATCAGAAAGCTGAACTTCTCCATCATCCAGTTTCTGTTTAGCGTCGGCAAGTTTTTCTTCTGCATCCTGAATCTGCTCTTTGGCATCTGCAATTTCCTGTTGTCCTTCTTCCTGGATGGCCTGATATCGTCTGTCACAGGCAGAATCTTCTAACGCTTCTATTTTCTTTTGTACCTTTTTGACCGTTTTGTCGTACTCATCACTATAACTGGCTAATTCCTTTGTTTCATCTATCTGCACATAAAGTTCTGTGTAGACATCTGAAGTAAATGCCTCTGATTCTAAGAGTGCAAAACTGTTAATACTTCCTGTTCCAATCGAGCCTGTACCCCTGTTTAAGTCCATGTAATACGGCAGTGTCGCAGTTCCGACAATCGTAAAGGTATCTCCTGTCAAAGAATCCGTAAGTGCGTCATCCGTTCCAGACTCAAATGTCACTTTATCTCCGATTTTACAGTCTGAATTGCTTAAAAAACTTTCATCCACTAAAATTTCGTCTGAACTTTTTGGCATCCTTCCTTCTTTAAGTTGTGGCTCATTTACTTTGTCTGTCAGCCCGATTAATTTGACAACCTGCTCTTTTTCTCCAATTTTATGTAAAACCTCTAACGTATGCCCTCCGGTTACCTTTTTTACTCCAGCTGTATTTTGAATGTCGTCTAAGTCCTCATCCGTTAAACCCAGTGTTCCAAGTATTTTTAAATCCATATAATCGACATCATCGTAATACTCATCTGCCGATACTTTCATATCACCTTCTGCCGAACGGATTCCGGAGAAAAAAGCAGAACCTAACAAGACGATGAAAAATACGGACAGAAAACGACCTTTATTTTTACTGATTTCCCGAAAGAAATCTTTCCAAAATGCTTTCATCTTTTCCCTTTCTTCCTACCATTCAATCTCTTCTACCGGTGTCGGCTTTTCATTTAATAAAGTTTCTGCCACTTTTCCATTCCGAATCTTAATCACACGGTCTGCCATCGGTGCCAGTGCCGAGTTATGGGTAATAACAATTACTGTCATGCCTTTTTCCCGACAGGTATCCTGCAGTAATTTTAAAATTGCCTTTCCTGTTACATAGTCAAGTGCTCCTGTCGGCTCATCACACAACAGTAATTTTGGATTTTTCGCAAGTGCACGTGCAATTGCCACCCTCTGCTGTTCTCCTCCGGAAAGCTGTGCCGGGAAATTGTTCATTCGCTCTTTTAATCCTACTTCTTCTAACACTTTTTTGGCACTAAGCGGATGCTTGCAAATCTGCATTGCAAGTTCCACGTTTTCAAGTGCTGTCAGATTCTGCATCAAATTATAAAACTGAAACACAAATCCAATCTCTTCTCTTCGATACTGAATCAATTTCTTTCCCCGATACTTTGTAATTTCTGCTCCGTCCACAAACACTTCTCCGGAAGTTGCGGTATCCATGCCTCCAAGAATATTTAAGACCGTTGTCTTTCCCGCACCACTTGGTCCGACTACAATGACAAACTCGCCTTTTTGTACCTCAAAACTGATTCCATCTGCTGCCTTTATTGTAATCTCGCCCATGCGGTAGGTTTTTGTTACATTTTGTAAACTTACATAACCTGCCATGTTTCGCTTCCTTTCTTTATCTCATCTTAAGATTCTCTTCTGTCTCACTTAAGTTTATGCTTTATTCTACCATATCTAAATTTCCGATGGAAGAAAAAAGAATTCTGCTTGAAAGATTCTCCACCTGCCAAGCACTTTGTTTTTTATGAGAAAATTTCATAGTAAAATAAAAAATACGGCAAATCACTGTTTCCAATGATTTACCGTATTCTTATCTTTATTGTTTTTATTTCTTCTTTGGTGGTGCTGTATGGCATCCACTGCATCCACTACAGCTGCCTCCACAACTGCTGCAGCTCTTTCCAGATCTTTTATCTTTCCAGACTTTTCGTGCTGCCAGACCAACGATGCACACCACAATGACTAAAACAACAAATGTACCTATATTCATATTAACATCTTCTTTCTTTTTAAGCTGTCTTTGTTTCTATCCTTAAGTTAGCATAGTCTAACTCTTTTGTCAAGCCAAAATCTATGGTACATTTTTCATTCATTCACAATTTTCAGACTTCTTAATATCTGATATCCTATCCTGCAATCCTTTAAAGCTTTTAGTTCTTAAAGCTGTGAATTGGAGCCGGAATTCTTCCGCCACGATTTACAAATGCATCACAGGAATATGGATTGACCGGCATAATCGGTGCATATCCCAACAGACCGCCAAATTCTACCGTTTCACCTACACCTTTTCCGATGACCGGAATTACACGAACGGCTGTTGTTTTCTGGTTTACCATACCGATTGCACATTCATCTGCAATGATACCGGAAATGGTAGTTGCCTTTGTATCTCCAGGAATTGCAATCATGTCAAGACCTACAGAGCAGACACAGGTCATTGCCTCTAATTTTTCAATGGTCAGTGCATTTGCTTTTACCGCATCAATCATTCCCTGGTCTTCACTGACCGGAATAAATGCACCACTTAAACCACCAACGTAAGAAGATGCCATAACTCCGCCTTTTTTGACCTGGTCATTTAAGAGTGCAAGTGCTGCTGTTGTTCCAGGTGCACCTGCATATTCCAAACCGATTTCTTCTAAGATTCCTGCTACACTATCACCAATAGCCGGTGTCGGAGCAAGCGATAAGTCTACGATACCAAACGGAATACCAAGACGTTTGGAAGCTTCTTTTGCAACCAGCTGTCCAACACGGGTTACTTTAAATGCTGTTTTCTTAATGGTTTCGCATAATACTTCAAAATCTTTTCCACGTACTTTTTCAAGAGCAGTTTTTACAACTCCCGGACCTGAAACTCCGACATTGATAATTGCATCGGCTTCTGTTACTCCGTGGAACGCACCTGCCATAAATGGATTATCATCCGGTGCATTACAAAATACAACCAGCTTTGCGCAGCCAAGAGAATCCTGTTCTTTTGTTGCATTTGCAGTGGCAAGCACAATTTCACCCATTAATTTTACAGCATCCATGTTGATACCTGTTTTGGTAGAGCCAAGATTAACAGAACTGCACACTCTCTCTGTTGTAGCCAGTGCTTCCGGAATGGAACGAATCAGCATTTCATCTGCTTTTGTCATTCCTTTTGAAACGGTTGCAGAATAACCACCGATAAAGTTTACTCCAACTTCTTTTGCGGCTTTATCCAATGTCTGAGCCAGTGTCACAAAGTCTTCCGGTGCTTTACATGCCGCACCGCCAATCAGTGCAATCGGAGTCACGGAAATTCGTTTATTTACAACAGGGATTCCGTATTCTTTTGAGATATCCTCTCCTGTTTCCACCAGATTTTTAGCCAGTGTTGTAATTTTTTCATAAACCTTGCGGTTTACCTGCTGTAAATCAGAATCGATACAGTCTAAGAGGCTGATTCCCATTGTGATGGTACGCACATCCAGGTTTTCCTGCTCAATCATTTTATTCGTTTCATTTACTTCAAATATGTTAATCATGTATATTTATCCTTTCAGAAATTAGAACTAAACTCAGAATCATTAGATACGATGCATTTTGTTAAAGATATCTTCATGCTGTGCATGGATTGCAACACCGATTTGTTCGCCTAATTCTGTCAGATCGGTAGAAATCTGGTCCAGTTTTTTCTCAGACTTTGAAGTATCTGTAATCATCATCATGTTGAAATATCCATCAATAATTGTCTGTGAAATATCAAGAATGTTGATTTTGTTTTCTGCAAGATAAGTACATACCTTTGCAATAATTCCCACTGTGTCCTGTCCTACTACGGTGATAATCGTTTTTTTCATTTCTAATATTCTCCTTTTTTCTATGCACATTCAAATCGGAATATGCAGTTTATCCTGAAAGAAAATACAAATTTTTGTATTTTCTTTACATTCTATCACGTATTTTTTTGCATCTTTCTATACTGTAATCAATTCAGATGCACAGTCTCTGTGTGCAACGGATATTTTAAAATCCGAAGATTTCCATGGATTTTCTCCCATCGTCACTTCCGCACACACCGTCTCATAAGCAAGTGCTTCATAATTATTTTCTCGGCTTAAATGTCCAAGCACAATCTGTTTCATTTTATCATGAAGCAGACGACAAAGCAGTCTGCCTGCCGATTCATTGGATAAATGTCCTTTTTCTCCTAAAATTCTTTGTTTTAAAGAATACGGATAAGAACCGACCTGAAGCATCCTCACATCATGATTTGCCTCTAAAAGCAGAGCATCGAGTCCCTGAAGATTTTCAACAATTTTTTCATCATAAATTCCCATATCGGTTGCAATTCCTACCGATTTTTCTCCATGAGAAACCCGATATCCGACGGGTTCTGCCGCATCATGAGAAATCTCAAATGGCAGAATAGATAAATCTCCAATTGAAAATGCTTCTTCAGCCAGAATCGGACGGTATAATCCTTCCGGCATCTTTCCAAGCATTGACATTTGTTTTAATTCTTCCATTGTACCTTTGGTGCAATAAATTGGAATGTGGTATTTTCTTGCAAGCACTCCAAGTCCTTTGACATGGTCAGAATGTTCATGAGTGATTAAAATTGCATCGCAGTCTTTTGTGGTACGCTCAATACTGTTTAATCCCTGCTCAATTCGTTTTCCGCTGATTCCTGCGTCTACAAGAACACTGGTTTTATCACTGCCTACATAGATGCAGTTTCCACTGCTTCCACTGGCAATGCTACATAGATTCATAATAAGTCCTCATTTTCCTTTCAATCTGAAGATAGGTATGTGCCACATCTTCACTGTTATAAAGCTGGAAGTCGCATTTGGACTCAAACTCCTCATCTGAGAGCTGGTTCTTTAACATCTGCTCAATCTTTTTATCGGAATACCCACGATTCTGGCGCAGACGTTCCATGCGGACTTCTTTTTCGCAATAAATATACCACAATTCATCACAAATTTCATCATATTTTTCTTCAATTAAAAGAGCTGCTTCGATAAAGAAAAATTCGGTTTTTTCTTTTTTGGAACGTTCAATCTCTCTTAAAATATATTTTTTTACCGCCGGATGAATGATTGCATTTAACTTTTCAAGAATTTCTTTTTTCTCAAATACAATCTTTGAAATCGTTTCACGATCTAATGAACCATCCTCTTTGACAATCCACTCACCAAACAGTTGAATGACCGGTTCATAGCAGACTTGCCCCGGCATCATCAACAGATGCCCGACATCATCTGCCTTTATAATTCTTGCATCAAAATGTGCTTCAATATAATTTAAAACCGCACTTTTTCCGGAACCAACTCCACCGGTTACCCCTATTACTCTCATACCACTTTCCCCTTTCGTACGTTATGATTCATCTTGTATTTTTTCCAGGTTTTTATTTTGCCTCATACCAGTTTGTTCCGGTATGCATATCAATTTCAAGCGGAACCGCCAGGTTTGCCGCACCTTTCATTTCCCGCTCTAAAATTGCCTTTACTGCCTCGACCTCGTCTTCTTTGGCTTCGATCAACAGTTCATCATGTACCTGTAAAATCAGACGTGACTCCAGATTCTGCTCTTTTAATGCCTGTTCCACACGAATCATTGCAATCTTGATGATATCCGCTGCCGTTCCCTGAATCGGAGAATTCATCGCTACACGTTCCCCAAAGGATCTCTGCATAAAGTTTCCGGAACGGATTTCCGGCACCGGACGACGTCTTTGAAACATTGTTTCCACATATCCCTGTTCTTTTGCCTCTGCTACGAGTCCATCTAAGAAGCCTTTAATCTTTGGATAAGTAGCAAAATAATTTTCAATATATTCCGCTGCTTCTTTTCTTGTAATACTTAAATCCTGTGACAATCCAAACGAACTAATTCCATATACAATTCCAAAGTTCACCGCTTTTGCATTTCTTCTCTGTAAATCCGTCACCTCTTCAAACGGAACATGAAAGACCTGAGAAGCCGTCATTCGGTGAATATCCTGCGCTTCTTTATAGGCTTCAATCAGATTTTCATCCCCTGATAAATGCGCAAGCACACGAAGTTCAATCTGGGAATAATCCGCATCCACAAATACAAATCCATCTTCTGGAATAAAGACTTTACGAATCAGGCGTCCCAGTTCCATACGGATCGGAATATTCTGAAGATTCGGCTCTGTACTGCTGATTCTTCCGGTTGCCGTAATCGTCTGATTAAACGTAGAATGAATTCTGCCGTCTTCCCCGATAAATCCGGCAAGTCCGTCCGCATAAGTGGATTTTAATTTTGCAAGCTGACGATATTCCAGGATATCTGCTACCAGTTTATGTTCCGGTGCAAGTTTCTCCAGAACATCTGCTGCGGTTGAGTATCCGGTCTTCGTCTTTTTCCCGCCCGGAAGCTGTAATTTTTCAAATAAAATTACACCAAGCTGTTTTGGAGAATTGATGTTAAACTCTTCTCCTGCCTCTTCATAAATCTGGCTTTCTAATGCTTTGATTTTTACCTCAAGTTGACTTCCATATTCTTTTAAGGCTTCTGCATTGACGCGGATTCCCTCTTTTTCCATATTAGAAAGTGTAAATAACAGCGGCAGTTCTACGTCCTCAAAAAGCACTTTCATATTATTGTTTTCAAGTGCTTCCATCAGCGCCTTCCGGCTTCTTAATGCTGTATATGCCATATAACAGATACTTTTTGCGACTTCTTTCTCTTTTGCTTCTTTTTCACTCATTGCCTTTGTATAGGAAAGTTTTCCAATCAAGTCTTCTTTTGCCGGAAGCATTTCTCCTAAGTACTCTTTTGCAATATCATCATAAGTATAAGAAGATTTCAGTGGATTTAACAGATACGCAGCAATTCCGGCATCAAACACCTTCTTATGCGAAACTTTTGAAATTTCTGAAATTGTCTCTTTTACATCAAGCGCATCTATCATTTCTACTTTTTCACAAAGTTTCTGCACCTGGTCCATCAGATAACTTTCCGTTAAAAATCCCTGTGGAAAAATGCAGACTGTTTCCACTTCTTCTTTTTCTTTATTATTCCATGCAAGTCCAAGACCCAAAAACTGATGTGCTTCTCTTAAAACTTCAATTCCAAGTTCCGGTTCTTTCACCAGTTTTTCAAACAGCGCATCTGCCTCTGTAAAATCGGTTACGTTTTGAAAAGAAACTGCAATTTTTGCCGGTTCTGCCCCTTCTTCAAAACGGGATAAGAAATTTTTAAATTCCAGTTCTTTAAAATATTCATAAGCTTCTTTTGTGTAAAATTCTCCGATTCTCGCACTTTCCCAGTCATATTCAATCGGACTGTCAATATTGATAGTCGCAAGTTTTTTACTTAAAATTGCCATATCATAATGTTCTAAGAACGCATTTTTCGCTTTATTCGGCTTTAATTCTTCGACATGTTTCCATGCATTTTCCACCGTGCCGTATTCCAGCAAAATCTTTGTCGCAGTCTTTTCTCCCACGCCCGGAAGCCCCGGAATATTATCGGAAGAATCACCCATCAGCGCCTTTAATTCAATAATCTGTGCCGGTGTCAACTGATATTTTTCTTTGACATCTTCTTCAAAATAATCCTCAATCGTAGTTTTTCCAAATCTGGTCTTTGGAATTCGGATACAGATATGCTTACTTGCAAGCTGAAGCAAGTCACGGTCTCCGGAAAGCACCGTTACATCCATTCCCCTTGCTTCGCTCTTTTTTGCCAATGTTCCAAGCAGGTCATCTGCCTCGTAACCTTCCTTTGCGACAATCGTAATCCCCATCGCCATTAAGACATCTTTCATAACCGGAACCTGCTCTCTTAATTCCTGAGGCATGCCCTTTCTGGTTCCCTTATAATCTGCATACATCTCATGGCGAAAGGTCGGTGCATGCAAATCAAATGCCACCGTTAAATAATCCGGTTTTTCTTCTTCTACAATCCGAAATAAAATATTTAAAAAGCCATAAATAGCATTTGTATGAAGTCCTTCTGCATTTGTAAGCTCCGGAAGTCCGTAAAACGCCCGATTTAAAATACTGTGCCCGTCTATCAGCAGGATTTTTTCGCTCATCTAATAGCCCTCTCTTCTTCTTTCTTTTCTGAGTGCATAGCGTTTTTCGCCGCCTTCCCACTCTGCTTTTTCCGATTCTGATTCTACAATCAGACCCGGAACCGGAATCGGATGGTGATGCTCATCCACCGCGACCATAACCACGTAAGCACGGTTGATAACCTTGCGGATTCCATGACGGCTTTCCACATAGGTATCAACCCGCACTTCCATGGAAGTTCTTCCTACATAAGTAATCTTTCCGCGAAGCACAATGACATCATTTACGGTTGCACCCTCTTTAAAATTCAAATTATCAATGCAGGCGGTCGTAATGTCTGCCTCACTGTGGCGCATTGCTACAATACTGGCGATCTCATCGATCCATTCCATCAGCTGACCACCAAAAAGATTTCCATATTCATTTAAATAAATGGGACGCATCAGATACGTCTGCTCGGTCTGTGAATCTTCTACTCTTTTTTTCATCTGTATTTTATCGACCTCTTTCTTTTTCTTTTCACTCATTATAGCACACTTAAAAGAGAACAAACAAGGTAAGAACGGATATAAAAAAGGAACTGCCATTTTTAATATGACAATTCCCTTTTTCACTTATTCTATTCTGCTTTTATAACAAACGGATACTTTTGACACTTACATCATAATACAGAAATAAAACGTTTAAAGGCGTCTCTTCCCTCTTTCGTACATTTATAAACACCTGCGTCCTCTAAGACTTTTACAAATACCTGTCCGACTTCTTCTTCCAGGATTCCCATTACATTTTCTTTGGTAATCTCTTCGTATTTCGGTAAAAATTCCTTTACCCAGTCTGCATGTTTTTTCAGGCTTTCATTTTCAGCCGGGTCTTTTTTCTCAACCAGATACTCAGCAAGCAGCTCTAATTCGTCTTTCAATCTTGCCGGAAGTACTGCAAGTCCCATAACCTCAATCAGACCGATATTTTCTTTTTTAATGTGATGATACTGAGCATGTGGATGATAGACACCAAGCGGATGCTCTTCGGTCGTGATATTATTTCTTAAAGTTAAATCAAGCTCATATACATCGCCTTTTTTTCTTGCAATCGGAGTAATCGTATTATGCGGTTCTCCCTCTGTTTCTGCAAAGATAAAAGCTGACTCATCTGTATATCCTCTCCACACTTCTAATACATGGGTCGCCAAATCAATCAGGCGTTTCTCATCCTTGTGACGAATTCTCAAAACAGAAAGCGGCCATTTTACGATTCCGGCTTCCACATCTTCATATCCCGGAATGGTAACGTGCTCTTCGATTGGCGCTTTTGCCATTGCAAAGGTGTAATGACCACCCTGAAAATGGTCATGGCTTAAAATTGAACCACCTACGATTGGTAAATCTGCATTAGAACCAAGGAAATAATGTGGGAACTGTTTTACAAAATCAAATAATTTTATAAATGCAGCCCTCTCAATCTTCATCGGCACATGCTGTCCATTAAATACGATACAGTGTTCATTATAGTAAACATAAGGAGAATACTGGAATCCCCACTTGCTGTCATTGATTGTAATCGGAATAATTCTGTGATTTTCTCTCGCCGGATGATTTAAACGACCTGCATAACCTTCGTTTTCCATACAAAGCTGACATTTTGGATAACTGCTCTGTTTTGCATTTTTAGCTGCTGCAATTGCTTTCGGGTCTTTTTCCGGTTTCGAAAGGTTAATGGTAATATCAATTGTGCCATAAGGACTTTCTGTCGTCCATTTTCTATCTTTTTTAATACGGTAACGACGAATGTAATCACTGTCCTGACTTAATTTATAAAAATAAGCAGTCGCACATTCCGGTGATTTTGCATACTCTTCTTTGAACTTCTGCTGTACCTGTGCCGGACGCGGCATCAGACAGTTCATAATCTTGGTATCAAATAAATCGCGGTAACCGATGCTGTCCTCAATAATGCCTCTTGTAACCGCTTCATCAAGCAGTTCTTTTAAGGTTGATTCCAAATCTACATTTGTATATTCTTCCTGCGGCTCTTCATAATCATCCTGATGAAATAAATCCAGCAACAGATTAATCGTGTAGTTTCTTTCACATTCCGGTACGAGTCCGGTTTCCATTCCATAAGTAACCAGTTTTTTGATACTTTCGTTTAACATGTCATTCCCCTTCCCAAATTTTTCAAAATATAATTTCTGTTTTAAAACATTATTATTGTTTTTATTATACCACAAAACTTGATTTTTTCAAGTTCTATTTACTCATATAGAATCCGCATCACAATGTCCTGTGGATAATCTCCAAATGAATTTCCAAACAAATTCACACCGCCCTGATGCTTTGCATCCTCTTTTACTCCAATCCGCACAGAGATAAACGGACCATCTGCCAGACAATAATCTGTTACTGAAACATCATTTACTTTTTTTCCGTCGAGATATGTTCCGTTCTCCTCCAATGTCCAGACTTTTAACTTTCCATACTGGGTATTCTTGTCTTCCCACCAGTCTGGATTTAATTTTCCTCTGCGTCCTCCAAAATCACTTGGACACGTCCACGTTCCTGCTTCCCTCTGATTAATCCAAAGGGTAATATCGGATGGCCATTCCATGTTATAATCCGGTGCTTCTGAACAAAGTTCCGCAGATAATTCCAGTCGTCTGACTTGCCCATTCTGGATTCCGGCATTTGGAAAACGATATTCCAGATACCCCTTTGCAAACCAGACCAGCTTTGCTGTCGTACGCAGTGGATTATAAAAACATCTTGGTTCATCCTCCCCGTCAATATAGTCCTCTGCGTTGACAATTCCACAGGTCGGTGCAACTTTATAATCCACATAATTTCCAACCGGCATGGAAATGACTTCCTCTTTCTTTTTCTTTTCTCCTTTTCTTAGAAGCAAAAGCAGTTCATCATTTTGTCTTAAGCATAACTTCATAGAACCTCTGACTCCGGGTTTTAACTCCGTCCGTATCAGTTGTGCCTCCTCTAATACTTTTACATTTAAGGCTGCTGAAGATGCCGGAATCTTTAAAAGCTCTGCGATTTCATTGACACAGTAAGGTTTGGTGTCAAGCAGTTTTAAAATTTTTATTCTGATTTCAGAAGAAAGTGCTTTGCCAAGCAAAACCAAATCCTTTTCATCATCAAAGGATAACTTTCGTCTCATAATTTCCTCCTTGTTTCTCGTTTATTCTGATGCACTTATTTTACTCTGCTTTTTATCCGATTGTCAATGAACGAAAAACACCCATGCCAAAGCGCATTGATTGGCACAGGTGTTATTATTTATTCTTCTAATGCTTTTGTTACAAATTCCGGTACTTCATCGGTGCGGAAATAACAGCTGCAAAAACCATCCGTATTATTAAAGACCTCCGATTTCCAGTCAATCTGAACTTCAATCTGATAGTTTGTCGTACTTATGTTAAATATTTCACTGTTATCTG